>NZ_JBIYDB010000005.1:0-219790 GCF_044908325.1 Arthrobacter sp. GAS37 | reverse complement strand
CACCGGCCCCCGCCACATACGTCGGGATCAACCTCCCCCAGACCAAAACACCCCAAAAAATAGCCCAGTGACTCCACACAGCTTGACAATTCTCGAGCGTCAGTGAAAAACACGACATAAGTGAGCGAGCGTCGGTGAAAAACACGACATAAGTGAGCGAGCGTCGGTGAAAAACACGACATATGTGAGCGAGCGTCGTCCGTCCAGCCAGGAACTAGCGAAGCCGCATGCCTGCCCAAAAAGCGAGCCGCTCGCACCGGAGAGAGCCGGTTATCCGGCAGCGTGCGTCAAAAGCGAGGTACGAGCTAGCACGCCGAGGATAACCGGCTCTCTCCGGACAACGGATGCCGAGCCTTAGATTTCCGCCCCTTCGAGCAGTTCCGTCACGAGAGCCGCGATCGGCGAGCGTTCGGAGCGCGTCAGGGTGATGTGGCCGAACAGCGGGTGCCCCTTGAGGGTTTCGACGACGGCGGCAATGCCGTCGTGCCGGCCGACGCGGAGGTTGTCGCGCTGGGCGACGTCGTGGGTCAGGACGATCTTGGAGTTCTGGCCGATACGGCTCATGACCGTGAGGAGCACGTTCTTTTCGAGCGACTGCGCCTCGTCCACGATCACGAAGGCGTCATGGAGTGAACGTCCGCGGATGTGGGTCAGCGGCATGACTTCGAGCATGCCCCGGTCCATGACTTCTTCGACGACTTCCTGGCTGACGAGTGCACCGAGGGTGTCGAAGACCGCCTGCGCCCAGGGGTTCATCTTCTCTGCCTCGGAACCGGGCAGGTACCCGAGTTCCTGTCCACCCACCGCGTACAGGGGGCGGAAGACAATCACCTTGCGGTGCTCCCGGCGTTCCAGGACTGCCTCGAGTCCCGCACACAAGGCCAGGGCCGACTTTCCAGTGCCCGCCCGTCCGCCGATCGAGACGATTCCGACGCTGGGATCCATGAGCAGGTCGATCGCAAGCCGTTGCTCCGCTGAGCGGCCGTGCAGTCCGAAGACATCACGGTCGCCCTTGACCAGCCGCACTTGCTTGTCCGCGCCCACGCGGCCGAGGGCGGAGCCCCGGTTGGAGAGCAGCACCAGGCCCGTATTGACGGGCAGCTCGGCCGCCGCGGGGATGAACACCGGTTCGTGCCCGTACAGGGTGGTGATCTCGTCCTCGCTGGCTTCGATCTCTGCCATGCCGGTCCAGCCGGAGTCCTTGACGAGTTCATTGCGGTATTCGTCCGCGAACAGCCCCATCGCGGAGGCTTTGACGCGCATGGGGAGGTCTTTGGAGACGACCGTGACGTTGTGGCCTTCGTTGGCGAGGTTCTTTGCGACTGCCAGGATGCGGCTGTCGTTGTCCGCGCCGCGGAATCCTGCCGGCAGCACTTCGGTGGACACATGGTTCATCTCGACACGCAGCGTGCCGCCGTCGGATCCGATCGGAATGGGTTGATTCAACCCGCCATGCTCGATACGCAAGTCATCCAAGAGCCTCAGGGCCTTGCGGGCGAAGTAGCCCAACTCGGGATCGTGGCGTTTGCCTTCCAATTCGGTAATGACCACGATCGGGACAATGACTTCGTGCTCCGCGAAGCGCAACAGGGCGTGCGGATCGGAAAGCAATACGGAAGTGTCAATCACATAGCTTCTGCCAGTCGGGGTCCCGGACTTTGCAGTCCGCCCACCGTTGGCCCGCTTGGTGCGAGAGGTAGCTGAACTTTCCCCGTCGGAAACGACTACGGGCAGTTGCTCAGAAATAGCCACATCGACTCCAGCCCCGGGCGAACCCGGCTTATTCGTGAGGCGGCTCGGCCGGAAGGCCGGGCGCGGCCCCCCACGTAACTGGTGCGATGATTCGCTCCATCTACTGGCCTCCCCGATCAGCAGGCGGTTTACCTACTGATGGGATTAACGTATTCCCGTGCGATTACATTTCCGGTTAGCCCAAACGGCGATTCGTGAAGACAAAATGTGAACTTCACGTAAACGGGAGCGCACTGGGATGGCGCGTGTCAGGAACCGAAGCGGCGCTGGCGGCCGGCATAGTCCCGCAGGGCCCGCAGGAAATCGACCTTGCGGAACGCGGGCCAGAGTGCCTCGCAAAAGTAAAACTCGCTGTAAGCGCTTTGCCACATGAGGAAACCGGACAAGCGCTGTTCACCTGATGTGCGGATCACCAGATCGGGGTCCGGCTGGCCTCGCGTGTAGAGGAAACGCGAGATGTCGTCCACTGAAAGCTCATCGGCCAGCTCGGTGATGTTGCGGCCGTGCGCGACAGCGTCGTGCAGTAGTTCCCGCACGGCGTCGACGATCTCGCGCCGTCCGCCGTAGCCGACGGCCACGTTCACATGAAGCCGCTCGCGGATCGGAGTGCGGGCCGTGAGCTTGTTGAGCCGCTCGGCGAGATAGTCCGGAAGGAGCTCCGGCGCACCCATGGCGTGGACCGAGATATCGGCGTCGTCATCCAAGCGATCGAGGGTATTGGCGATGATTCCCATGAGCAGTTCGAGCTCTTCACCGGACCGGTTCATGTTGTCCGTCGAGAGCATGTACAGCGTGACGACTTTGACTCCAAGTTCCTGGCACCAGCCGAGGAATTCGTGGATCTTGTCCGCGCCTGCCTGATGCCCTTCGCTGGTGGGAGCGTTGAATTGCCGCGCCCAGCGGCGATTGCCATCAACCATGACGCCGATGTGCCGGGGAATCTTCTCCTGCTCGAGCGAACGGAGCAGTTTGCGCTCGTAGAAGCCATAGAGGAAGCCGGGCCACTCCATCCGGACACTCACCTGACTTCCTTTGAACAGCACGTGAAAAGCGAAACAAACGACGACGGCGGCTGGCCTGGTTGGCAGCCGGCCCTCCAGCCAAACAACAATCGGCACCTCCGGACTGCAGCCGTAGGCGCACCACCAAGGCTACCTTCCCAAGCTAGGCAGTCGGCACACCTCAGCGGGCGAAAACTAGTCGAAAACGCGTTACTCGGCAGTAACTTATCGGGGCGCGGGTTACGCTTTAACGATGTCGGAGCTGCTCACAACCAAACCAAGGTGGCGCGGCTGGATACATGCTGTGGCCACGCCTTTCGCCGTCGCGGCAGGGATCGTCCTCGTGACGATGGCGCCTACAACGGATCGCAAAATCGCCTCCGCCATTTACGCTTTCACGGGTGTGCTGCTCTTCGGCGTGTCCGCGGTCTACCACCGCGGCAATTGGGAGCCGAAGACCAGGATGGTCCTCAAGCGCCTGGACCACACCAACATCATGCTGGTGATCGCGGGCAGCTACACACCCCTCGCGTGGTCGCTGCTGGAGCGCCCGAAGGCCGTGCTCCTGCTGTGGATGATCTGGTCCGGAGCACTGCTGGGAGTGCTGTTCCGGATTCTCTGGACCGGCGCTCCACGTTGGCTCTACGTGCCCATCTACGTCGCGCTGGGCTGCGGGGCGCTGTTCTACTTGCCCGAGTTCTTCGCGGCGAACGTTCCGGCCGCGATCCTGATCTGTGTGGGAGGGGCCCTTTACATCGCTGGCGCTGTTTTCTACGGGATCAAGAAGCCCAACTTCAGTCCGTTGAACTTCGGCTTCCATGAACTCTTCCACGCACTCACGGTGCTGGCCTTCGCCGCACATTTCGCCGCAATCATGATCGCCGTGCTGAGCTAGCCGGCGGCCTCCGTCATCGCTTCAAGGCGCTGGACCAGCTCCTCGACAGAGCCAAGCGGCAGGTCACACACCATCCCCCGGCACAAATACACCTGTGGTGAGCCGTCCGCAGCAGCCGTGCGGGCCTCAAGCAGCGGCACCTCCGGTTCCGTGGCGCGGGACCCGGGGAGCGCGCCGTCGTCGGCGGCTTTTTCGCCAGCCAGACCCAGCTGGACCGCCACCACCAGCCCCGGGCTCGGCGAGGCCAACAGAGCGCGATGGAGTTCCCGCTGCTTCCGGCCTGGAGGGCCGGAGACGGCGGCCTCTATGGGGCCGGCCACGGCCGCCTGGCCGGTCGCAAGCAGCCATCCCGCCACCCTAGGCGCCCGCCCGGCTATCGGCGGCAGGAGCGACAGGATGCTGCTTGCCATGGCCCTGTGCTCGTGCGAACCGGAGTACGCCGCGTAGCTCAGCAACACTCCGGCAAAAGCCGCCGCCCCGCTCGGCGCCGCATTGTCGAAGGGGTCCAGGCCCGCGTGCTGGCCCTGCGCGTTGAAAACCTGGGCCGACTCCCCCACGGAGTCCGACAACCTGCCGTCCACCACGAAGCGCGCGCAGGCTCCGCTGATCAGCTCCTCCGCGAACCCGTACCAGCGCCGCTGGCCGGTCACGGCGTAGAGAGCCAGGAAGCCTTCCGCGCAAAACGCGTAGTCTTCCAACAGGCCGCTGATCCCTCTCGCAACGCCGTCGTGCGAGACCCTGATCAGCACCCCCGCGCCGGGTCTTGAGGTGCCGGCGTTTGAGGCACTGGATGTTTCGGGGCCGGACGCCGGACGCCAATGCACGCGCATCAGGTACTCGGCCACGTTTTCCGCGGCAGTCACCAGTTCCGGCCTGTCCAGGACCGCACCGGCTTCGGCAAGCGCCGCGATGGCCAGGCCGTTCCAGCCCGCCACTACTTTGTCGTCGCGCGCCGGCTGGGGCCGGCCCGAGCGTGCGGCGCGCAAGGCGGGCATGACACGGTTCCACAACCGCGATTCCGCGCCGGACAGACGGCGACCGGGATGGAGCGGAGATCCAAGCTCCGAGACCGTCCCGGACGGCCCCACGTTCATCAGCCGGGCCACGGCCGCGCCGTCCTCCGGGCCAAGCACGGCCTCGAGGCTCGCAGGAGTCCAGAGATAGGACGCACCTTCGTGATGCACTCCGTCCACCACGGTATCGGCGTCAAGGGAGGAAGCGAGCCCGCCCGGGTTTGCGGGACCGCCCACGCCGAGCGAATCCAGCATCCAGTCCGCCACCCGCGACGCCACGCTCGCGGCCTCGCCGGCCGGCAGGACCCAGTCGCCCTGGAGCCGGACCCAGTGGACGTAGGCGCGGAGGAGCTGGGCATTGTCGTAGAGCATCTTCTCGAAATGCGGAACGGACCAATCCGCGGTCACGGAATACCGGGCGAAGCCGCCGTCGAGCTGGTCACACAGCGCGGAACGGGCCATGGCGGCGAGAGTGCGGCCCGCCATGTCTCGGGCGGCGTCCGAGGTATCCGACGGCACGGCAGCGTGCCGTATCAGGAACTCAAGAACGGCCGACGGCGGGAACTTGGGAGCGGCGCCGAAGCCGCCGCCGTCGGGGTCTTCCGAACGGGCGAGAAGACGCACGGCTTCCGACAGCAGGCTTCTGTCCAGGCTTTCGGATGGTCTGTCGAGGAACACCGTCGAGGCGATCTGGGCATTGGCCATGCCGGCGGCGAGCCCCCGTGCGTTCTGCTCGACGGCGTCCCGGCGTTCCAGCCACGCCTCGCGGACCGCCTCAAGCACCTGGCGGAAGGACGGCCTTCCGGGCTGTGGCGTTGGCGGGAAATAGGTGCCTGCATGGAAGGCCAAGCCATCGGGCGTCAGGAAGACGGACATGGGCCAGCCGCCCTCGCCGCTGATCGCCTGGGTGGCTGCCATGTAGATCGAGTCCACGTCGGGGCGTTCTTCGCGGTCTACCTTGACGGCCACGAAGTGGGCGTTCAGGTAGTCGGCGGTGTCCTGGTCCTCGAAGGACTCGTGGGCCATGACGTGGCACCAATGGCACGCAGCGTAGCCAATGCTCAAGAACACTGGTACGTCACGACGCATTGCTTCAGCAAAAGCCTCATCCCCGAAGGGAAACCAATCCACCGGATTGTCCTTGTGCTGCAGGAGATAGCGGCTGTAGGCGCTGGCAAGTCGGTTCACAATTTCCATCATCGCTCAGACCCGCGGCAGGGGCCCAGTGACCTGGCGATGCATGTCCTGATGCAACAGGCGCTACATCACTGTTTACCAGTGGCAATTGCATCATCCATCACTGTTCGCCAATGACAGTTGCATCAAAGTCAGTGATCGTGCACTACAGATAATCCTGTGATGTTGCGAGCGTTTGGACTCAGATCGCAACCAGGAAGCGCGGGCAACAGACAGGCAAGCGGCAGGCTGCCCCGGAGAACCGTAGGACTCGCATACTCTTCCCTGCTCCCTGAGGAGTGTGTATCGGTGGTTTGATGTGCTCGTTTATGAGGCACGAACTTGCCTGCGAAATCGGCACAAACATGCCGATCCCGCGACGATCACCACATGTTCACCAACTTCGAGTTCCGAAAGCAAACGCCGGCCAGACTCGCCGTCGACGGTGAAGGAAAGAGTTGGTGGTGCATCCGCGTAGGTCCCCGGAACTGGAGGCTCGTCCCTGGTTCGCCGCCGCTCGGATTTGAGGTGGTGGTCACAGGAGGCTCACGGGCAGAGCGCACCGATGCCGTTACCTGCAGTTTTCCTATAGACCAAGACGCTTCTACGGCAGCCGTTCGCCGATGCTGCACTGGAGGCATGCTCAGCTATGAAGACATCATCCTGCTCGGAGAGGAACGGGTTCTCGTCATCCAGGAGCACGAGGATGGCCGCTGCTGGTGCGGCGAGACCTGGGATTGGCCGGCACCGCCCAGTCATCCAAGTGTTTAGGTTCGTGGCCGCTTCCCAGCACAGCGCTGGTCCGGTCTAAAGCAACACCGTCGATGCGCGGCCAGAGACGTACATGAACCTGGATCATCAGGGACCCAGTCACGACAAAGTAAAAGGCGGCCGCCATTCGTACATGCGAATGACGGCCGCAATTTATGGAGGGGCAGTGACTAGACCAGTTCCCCGTGTAGCGGGTCAACAACTTCGACTGGGTACTTCGGTGCTCTGAACACAAAATTCCGCAGAATGGGGTAGAGCCCAAGCACGATCACCAGACTGACAAGGAAGCCCAGTGGCGTGATCCGTGTCTCGGACAGAACGGAACCAACTACGGCAGCCAGGACAACGGAGACGACGCCGGCCCAGTTCACCGCCTCTGTCTCGTTGCCGATCACCGACTTGCGCTTTCTGACGATGAAGTAGTCGGCGATAATGACGCCGGCGAGAGCCGTCGTGGATACGCCCAGGACGCCGAGGAAACTGGCCAGTAACCCGAGGATGTTTCCGGAGATCATTAATAATGCCACGACGTTTCCTGCAATGACGGCGCTGAGCCGGCTGGGGCTCTTCCCTGTCAACCCCTCCACGAGATTGACCAGGGAGAGGGATCCGGAGTACGTGTTAAGAACTTGGGCTTTGACCTGCGCGACGTACATCAGGATGAACCCAACGATCCCGAAAATGATGACGAAGTAGGCGCCGGTGTTGTTGGCAATCATCCACGACACTTTGTCCGCTACTGATTCCCCCACTTGGGTTTCAGCGGCGGCGGGGTTCCGCGTCAGGAAATCGGTAACGGAATTCGCGCTGGCGTGAACGATGACGGCACCGAGGATGACGACGATGATGTCAATCATGATGGCGCCTCCTACGGCCAGGATCCCCACGTCTCTGGTTGATCGGGCATAGCGGGCGTAGTCAGCGTCTACAAGTGCAAGGGCTCCAGCGCTTCCGGCCAGCATGGAAATGACGAGTCCAAAGTTGGCCATTTCGTTGCCGGTGCCACCTATGGGACCTGCCCCGAGAATGTCTCCTAAGGAGAGCGGGGAGTTTGCCAGAGCCACCGTGGCCATCGTCACCGTGAGTACGACAAACGCGATCAGAAGGATGATGGACGTTCGCTGTACGGCTTTCATTCCGTAGATTGTGAGCAGAATCCAGACCGCCGTGAGAACGCCGTAGATGAGAACTGCATTCAGCAAGCTTGGTGCCCAACCGAACATAAAGAGTGTTCCGTAGTACAGCAGTGCATTTTCGAGGGCAAGGAATCCGAGGATCATGAAGGCGAAAATGAGGGAAGCCAGAACAGATCCCCGACGCCCCAGCCCGTAATAGCGTGCGGTTACCGTACTGGAGGTACCGGAGACGTAGGCAACATGGCCTACCATCCAGCCCAAGGCACCGCCAAATACCGCTACGAGGACACCGGCCAGAATGCCCCATCCCACGCCGGCGATCATGGTGACGGCAGCAGCTATGGCCACCTCGACAAGAGTTGAAGCGATTCCGGCGGTGTTGGTCATCAACCCCCAACCGGATTTCCTTTCAGAAAAAGGGACGGGAGTAAGGGCATGATCCTCGACTTTCGCGGAGAATGACTGCCCCCCGGAAGCGGAATGGTCAGCTGTCACTTTAAGCCTTTCTTCGGCACGTGGACGCCAGTCGGCGTCCGAGGTGCACGCTACCAAGCCGCCTGCGCAAATGTCACTAGATTTTAACGATCGTCAAAAAGAGACTAGATTTGTGACTTCAGGGAAGTTCCTCCTGATCGCAGAGTGCGCCTCCCTGGCGTCGCATGAAACAGCCTTGGTTGTCGCTTCGGGAGGGGGTGTCATATGCGGATAGTCCTAGGACCCGACAGCGGACACCATCGTCCCGAGCGAATCGCGCCAGGCTGGACACCACCCCCGAGAGCCAGGCATTCGACCCAGTTCGCTGGCAGAAACCTGATCCGCAGCCTTGCCGGCGGCTTTCAGGCGAGAGTGAAGAACTGACCGGTCTGCTTGCCTTCGATGGACCTAACACACTCTTGTCCGACGTCAGCGAGATCCACAGATGGAAATCCGGGGAAGAAGTCTCCGTGCCCATCGAGGGCCTCAATGAAGTCGGGTCCTTACAGAAGTGCGCCGGAAGCTATACCAGGCACGTCAAGAGGCTCGAGCAGGTGTAGATAGTGCGGAAGTTGCCATGAAGGTCACTCCACCGGCCCGGGAATCGGCCGCCCATGGCTCATTCCTGGCCGGGAGGGGCCTATGGCTCCGAGGGAAATCCGGCGCGACAGACTCTTTGCGCGCACCTCGGGTCCCATCTACGTTAAGCCAATCTGCCAGTCGAGCGAGTGACTTGCATCACGCAAAACGGCCAAAGGTCAGCGTATAACGGATAGTCCGATCCCGCCGCCATCTCCAGAATTGTAGAACGTTAGTAAAAAGTGACTGGAGGTGTACTTCATGTTGGTGGACAGCATGATGGGGCGGACGACCATTGCAAATGTGCAGGAGTCCGAGGTGGCGGCAACCGAACTCAGATCAGTCATGAGGCATTGGGCAACCGGCATCTGTGTCGTGACCACCGCGACAGCCGGCCGGCGAGCCGGACTGGTGATGAACAGTTTCACCTCGGTCTCCCTGAATCCGGCTCTGGTCTCTTGGTGCGTGGACAAGGCATCTACAAGTTTTGAAATCTGGATGGAGACAGACAATTTCGCCATCCATGTCCTGGATCAGGACGATGCACACTACGTCCCTCGGTTCGCGCAGCGAGGCGTGGACAAGTTTGAAGGCCTCAAGACACAGCTGGGCGCTACCGGCGCCCCAGCATTGCCGGACGCGGCTGTCCGGCTGGACTGCCGGCTGTGGACCCGCTACGAGGGTGGAGACCACATCATCTTGGTTGGCCTGGTTGACCAGATAACCCAGCCGGATTCGATCAATCCCCTGTTGTCCCAGCAGCTTCGCAAGCCTTAAATCTGAGTAATTGCAAAAGCATATTTCCCGAAGACGAGAAAGTGACGCCATCATCCCATGAACAGAAAAGACCACTTCAAGCTTGGGCTATTCTCGGCGAATTGCTCCGGCGGTTTAGCCGTAACCAAGATCCAAGAACGTTGGGGAGCCACCTGGGAGGAGAATCTCAGAATGGCCCGCATCGCCGACAAGGCGGGAATCGACTTTCTGCTGCCCATCGCACGGTGGATCGGCTACAAAGGGGACACGAACTTTCACGGTTCCGTTCTTGAGCCAATTCCGTGGGCTGCTGCGCTGCTGGCATCCACGGAGCGGATATCTGTCTTTTCAACCGTTCACACGGCATTCAATCACCCGTTGGTGACTGCGAAGCAAATTGCCACCCTGGATGCGATCGGAGGCGGCCGTGCCGGCTTGAACATCGTGGCGGGCTGGAATCAGCCGGAATACGAAACAATGGGCGTGGATATGGCTGACGCCCATGATGACCGCTATGGCTTCGCCCAGGAGTGGTGGGACGTGGTGCGTGAAGCGTGGGAGCGCGATGAAATCTTTGACTTTGACGGCAAGTTCTTCTCACTGAAGCATGTTGAGTCATTGCCGAAGCCCGTGGGCGGGAGGGTGCCGATCCTGAACGCCGGGTCGTCTGCGCAGGGGAGGTCCTTCGCCGGACGGAATTCAGATTTCGTGTTCACAGTCGTCGGCGGTCCGGAGGACGGAGAGGCTGTTGTGCGCTCAGTGAAGAGCCAGGCGATGAGGGAACACCAGCGGGACGTCGGCGTGCTGACGCTGAGTCACGTGGTCTGCCGGCCCAGCCGTCAGGAGGCTACGGATTACTTGCATTACTACGCTGAGGAAAACGCCGACTGGGGAGCGGTGGACTACCTCATGAACCTGCAGGGCCTCCACGCGGAGTCCTTCACCAAGGAAATGCTGGGCACGATGCGGTCCCGATTTGCAGCCGGTCACGGCTCCTGCCCGCTGATCGGGACACCGGACGACGTTGCTGCGGAAATTGCCAGGTTTGCCAAAGCAGGATTCGATGGCATGACTTTGGCTTTCTTAGACTACGCGGGCGAGCTTGAGTACTTCGTACAGGAAGTGCTCCCGCGCTTGGAGAAGCTGGGTGTTCGCGAACCGGTCCTTGCCAATGTATAGGAGTAATGACTATCGTCAAAGACACTCTATATATCATTCGGATGGTAGAGGAGCTCCGGGCGGGACCGGGACCACGGTCCCCTTCAGGGAAAGGTCACTACATGGGCTCAACTGGGGCGGGCGACACTTGTTCACGTCAGTTGTCTGCGGACAGACCCCTTGCGGCACATGCTCTAACCCGCAGCACCTCGCCAGCTGTTGTCCGGGACTCCGTCAACAGCCTGACGTCCGATGAGCATCTGCTGGTTCCGCATCAGGGACGCGGAATTGACGGAACGGTCAACGGCCTGGTGGCCGGCGCCATCAGCCTGGTTTTTGTCTCCTTCGGCACTGGGGTCACCATTGTCAGTCCACCCTCGGGTCGCAGGGCGCTGCTCGTCATCCCGCGGGGTCCGATGCTCGTGGAATCCTGCGGCAACCAATGGGTAGCGAACACTCCGTTCGCTTTGAGCTCCCACCATCAGACCAAGATGGTTCCGGACCCACTGCGCGGAGCCCTGGTTGGCGGCGTCGACGCCGATGTGCTGGAAAACTATTTGGCAGCTACGTCGAATCGGGTGCTGGTCAAGCCGATTTCCCTTGCCAGCGACGTTCCATTACAGCTCAGCAATCCAAACATGGTGACGCAAACCTGGTTGGAAGCCTGCCGCCAGTTGGACCAGGGCCTCCCTGGAGAGTCTGTCACATGGCTTGAAAATATCCTTCTGGCCACAATGTCCGCAGGGCTTGCTCCTTTTCTGGAGCCGGCCTTCGCCCCCTTGCCTGGCAACAAGGGGGCTCCGGCGTACGTTGAATCGGCCTGCAATTACCTAGAGCAGAACTTGGGAGCAAACATCCGGATTGACGACGTCGCCTCTGCCGTCGGGATCAGTACAAGGCAGCTTCATAATGCCTTCCAAGCACACGTCGGCCAGAGTCCTGCGCACGTCCTGCGCGACATGAGGCTGGCACGTGCACGCCGGATTTTAGAGGGACAGGCAGGTCCAGCCGCGGCCACGGTCGCCGAAGCCGCCTTCGACGCCGGATTCTCCCACCTTGGGCGGTTTGCCGCGTATTACAGCGAAAAGTACAAGGAATCTCCGTCCGCTACCGTCCAACGATTGCGGGGACGTCCCCCGGCAGCAACGGCGGGTCCGTTGAGTGAGTCATTGAGGACCACTTGACCTGAAGCCCGCGCATAAGGGGCTCTGGTAAGCCTTGCGGGACCGGCGTAGATTCAGATCACTTGGCAGCGGTGCACTTCAAAGGAGCCTGTTGTGGCCGGATGGAATGCAGACAACGCGGCGGGTCCTGTTGGGCAGGGTGCCGTGACACTTGTAGAAGGATCCGCATTCTGCATCTCATTGCAGAACGGGGACATCTTTCCCCATCACCCGCATGGAGTCTTCCACGAGGACACCAGGATCCTCTCCCGCTGGTCCCTGAGCGTTAATGGCCAGACGGTGGAGCCCCTGGGTGCGTGGACGCCGTCGCCATATCAAGGAATGTACGTCGGCAGGGCGGTGGGCACCGACGGCCGGGCGGACAGCCCGCTGACGGTAGAGCGCCGGCGCGAAGTCGGTGTGGGGATGTTTGAGGACATCACCATCCAAAACCATGCACCCAAGCAGGCCTCGTGCGACGTCGAGTTGTTTGTGGACACGGACTTCGCAGATCTCTTTGAGGTCAAAGAAGGACGGTTTCACCGGCAATGGGAACATACCCGGCGATACGGCGACGGTGCCGTCATCATGGAGGCCGCTTGGGAGGGCGCGCGCAAGGGCGTGATCATTCGAGCGCCCGGTGGTGAGGCAGGGACGGAAGGGCTCGTTTTCCACATTTCGATTCCGGCCCATGGAGAATGGAGAGTCCGGGTGACCGCCGACCCGATGCCGGATGCAGGCACTCCCACCCAGCCGACCGTCCACACAGCAGCGTCAGACACTGTCTCACCGCAGTTCCAGCGGCAGCAGTCCTGGGATGCAACCATCCCTCCCGTACGAATAGGCAACAGGTCCCTTGAGCGAACCGTCTATCGCAGTTACGCCGATATCGGTGCTTTGCGCATTGTTGACCCGCAGCATCGTGATCGGATGGTGGTCGCGGCCGGGGCGCCGTGGTTCATGGCACTCTTCGGCCGGGATTCCTTGCTGGCCTCCTTCATGGTCATGCCCATCAACGCCCCTTTGGCCTTGGGGACGCTCCAAACCCTTGCCGAGCGGCAAGGGATTGTGGTTGATCCCCTGACCGAGGAACAGCCAGGCCGGATCCTCCACGAGGTGCGGCTCGGCGTCGGGACAGGCTTGGCACTTGGTGGAAAGTCAGCCTATTACGGCACGGCCGATGCCACTCCCCTGTTCGTGGCCTTGCTGGGTGAAGTGAGCCGGTGGGGCCTTGCCACTGAGGATATCGCCGCTTTAGTACCGCACGCAGACCGCGCGCTGGACTGGATCCGGGATTATGGCGACCGCGACGGCGACGGGTTCGTCGAGTACGAACGCCTCAACGATCGGGGCCTGATCAACCAGGGGTGGAAGGACTCCTGGGACGGCATCAACTTTGCCGACGGACGCTTGGCTGAAACGCCTATCGCGTTATGCGAGGTGCAGGGCTACGTTTACAGCGCCTATACCGCCCGTGCGTGGATGGCCCACGACGCCGGCGACCGCGCCTTGGCAGCCGAATTACGGGAACGTGCAGAGCTCCTCAAGAGACGGTTCAACGAACAATTCTGGCTGCCCGAACGCGGGTACTATGCCATAGCGCTGGACCGGGACAAACGACCGGTCGATGCCTGTGCCTCCAACATGGGCCATTGCCTGTGGACCGGCATCGTGGATGACGACAAGGCCCGGCAGGTTGCTGACCGGCTGATGTCCCCGGAGATGTTCAGCGGGTGGGGCGTACGCACACTGGCCACGGACATGGGCGCCTACAACCCGGTCAGCTATCACAATGGTTCCGTGTGGCCGCACGATAATGCACTGATTGTCGCAGGGCTGCTGCGCTATGGATTTGTTGAGGAAGCCCAGCGGCTTGCTTCAGCCTTGATGGAGGCTGCCGAACATACCGACCATAGGTTGCCTGAATTGTTTTGCGGTTACAGCCGCTCCGACTACCCCCAGCCGCTGCCCTATCCCACGGCATGTTCACCCCAGGCCTGGGCGGCGACCACTCCGATAATGTTGATCCGCAGCCTCTTGCGTTACGACGCCCATCTGTCGTTGGGTGGGCTCTGGATTGATCCTGTGCTGCCGGCATCGTGGGGAGATTTCAACGCTACCAATGTGGACATGGGTGGGTCCCGCTTCTCCTTCAAGGTTTCAGGCTCCCGGGTGGAAGTGGAGGACCTACCCGAGGGAATTGTGCTCCACCGCGGCATGCGCCCTTCGCTGGCAGACGTTGACCAATTGGACAGACTTCGCCCGAGCGAATAGCGGATATCCGCTAGCAAGGTTAGCGGCGAAGGCTCTCTGAAGGCAGCTCGCCGAACGTGTCGAGGTAGAGGGCCGAGAAGCGCCCTTGATGGGAGAAACCGCAGCGCTCTGCGATCGAAACTATGGTTTCCTCTCCGGGGGCAGCAGCAAGAAGCAGTTCCCGGGCCCGGTCCAGGCGCACTCTCCTCAACAACTCCGACGGCGTTGCCCCCACCTCGGAGCGAAGTGCCAGTTGCAGGGTGCGCACCGACACTCCCAGATTCTCTGCGATGTCCGGAACCGCCAACTCCTCAGAGGCGTGCCGTTCCAGCAGTTCCCGGAATTGTCGTATCAACCGGCTTTCGGAAGCCGGACTGGAGTGGTCAGCCTCCGTCACAGGATCCATTGCCAAGAGCAGCCGTGAAACCATCGTGTCCGCGAGCAGCTTCTGGACGAAGCCTGGAGCTGTTCTCTGCTGCTGGCTGATCATGTCGTCGTGCAGTTCGACGACGGACCTCAAGAATGCCCGCCCAGCAGAACCCGTGAGGTCCATCGCGTAGCCGAGCTTAACGCCCTTCTCCGGATCGCCGCCGCCCGGATAACTACTGCGCAGATCATTACCGTGCGGATCCTCGCCGTAGAGTTGCTCCGCGACAGATGCAAGGGCGAGGCGGCTCACGTAGACAATCAAATGCGGGGTTCCGCGATCCCACGTCATGGTGAACGGGCGGTCGATCGGCGGAACTGTCGCGGTTTTGGGGCTGGAATCCACCGAAGATGAGCCCACCTCCATGTGCGCGTGGCCCGCGAGGGGAATCTGGATCAGATGAAAGTTCTCCAGCCCTTCAGGACTGATCCGGACGTCAGCGCCATAGTCCAGGAATTCGATGCCAACATCACCGCGGTGCAGCGAGCGCAGCTTCATGTCCACGGACGTCCCCCGGGTTTGCGGAACGAGGTCGTGACCGCAGAACAAATCGGCGATTTTCTGGTGCGCATCGTCGACGTCCGTCGTGGTCACTGTCGGGAGGCCCCTGAGGACATCACGGGGAAGGATCCTCACCATTGCGCGTTCCTTCCCCGGTTTTCGTTTTTTGGATGAGCCCTGCGCCAAGCGGATAGACCCGTTTTTCGCCTGTGAATAGAGTCGCTCTTAGAACAAGTATGACGCACGTCATAGAAACGCAGCAATGAAACCGACGGAAGGGGTGAGCAGAGATGAAGAACGTCAAGCTGGTGCATGAGCGCCGAATCGAGTGGGAACGGACTCATCCGAAGCCCGCACCCAGGCCCACCGTCAAGTAGGCAGGCCCACCGTCAGGCAGCACCACTGTCAAGTAGGCAGCGAAGCAGCCAGTCCGTCGGCAACGACGAGCGTCACGCATACATAAGACTTTCCACCCCATGGATTCATTACGAAAGGTTTGGCCATGTCAGCACTCTCGGGCAGGACCGCAGTCGTCACTGGCGGCGTCACCAAGATCGGCCAAGGCGTCGCCAGGGCGTTGCGGGATGCCGGTGCCACCGTTGTGGTCGCCGACATCGACGCCGACGGCGGTGCCCAGCTCCACACGTTGGGAAGCGACATCAGCTTTTCACTTACCGACATCACCGATGACGCTGCCGTGGCGCGACTCATGGACGATACGGCAGCCTCGCACGGAGGCATCGACATCCTCGTCAACCTGGCCTGCACCTACAAGGACGACGGTGCAGCTTCGGACAGGAAGGATTGGCTTCAGGCACTGAATGTCAACGTGGTGAGCGCTGTCATGGCAAGCAATGCGGCGCGCCCCTACCTGAAGGCATCCGGGCACGGAGCCATAATCAACTTCACCTCGATTTCGAGTTCAGTTGCCCAGACAGGCCGCTGGCTCTACCCTGCGGGCAAGGCCGCCCTCGTCCAGCTGACCCGGAGCATGGCAGTAGATCTCGCCGACGACGGCATCCGTGTTAATTCGGTCAGCCCCGGATGGGTGTGGAGCAACATCATGGACACCCTGTCCGGCGGCGACATTGATAAGACAGATTCGGTGGCAGCCCCGTTCCATGCCCTGAAGCGGGTGGGACGGCCAGAGGAGATCGGAGCCGTGGTCGCTTTCCTCGCCAGCGACGGCGCCAGCTTCGTGACAGGAGCTGATTGGGCGGTCGACGGCGGCTACTCCGCTTTGGGACCCGAGCGCGCCGAAGAAGCCATCCCATTACTCGCCGCCGAAAAGAGGTGACGACACATGAATGACATCAAGCTCGTACACATCGGTCTCCCCGGCTGGGAACAAACCCACCCGGAGCCAACGCCGAGGCCAGGCCAAATATCCTCCCCCATCATTTACGGATGCAGAGACAGCAGAAAGACAAGGTCAACACTATGACACAGCGCCACATCACCATCGTCGGAGCAGGACAATCGGGCCTGCAACTTGGCATCGGTTTGCTCAAGGCCGGATTTGCAGTCACCACGATCTCCAACCGCACCGCCGAAGAAATCCATGAGGGCAAAGTCTCCTCCAGCCAGTGCATCTTCCACGATGCCCTGGAGCACGAGAGGGCGCTTGGGTTGGACTTCTGGCCTGAAGCTCCCACCGTGGATGGAATATCGTTCACGATCCCCCATCCTGAGGTTCCTGGTGAGAAGGCCATCAGTTGGGCATCCCGCCTGGATAACCCGGCCAAGTCCATTGATCAGCGGGTCAAATTCCCGAGGTTCATGGAAGAGTTCGTGGCGCAGGGAGGCGAGCTCGTGTTCGAGGACGCCGGTGTGGATGAACTGGAACGCTACTCGCTTAGCTCCGATCTGGTGATTGTGGCCGCCGGCAAGGGAGAAATTGCGCAGCTCTTCACCCGTGATGCCCAGCGCAGCGCCTATGACGCACCCCAGCGCGCTTTGGCGTTGACGTACGTTACTGGAATGGAGCCCAGGGCAGAACACTCGGCAGTTTCCTTCAACCTGATTCCGGGGGTGGGCGAGTATTTTGCCTTCCCTGCGCTCACCACCACCGGTCCGTGCGAAATCATGGTTTTCGAGGGCATCCCGGGCGGACCCCTGGATTGCTGGAAGGGCCTGACGCCCGGGGAACATCTGGAGAAGTCCAAGAACATCCTGAAGCAGTACCTGCCGTGGGAAGCCAGCCGGGCGTTCGACGTCGAGCTGACCGATCCCAACGGGTTCCTGCAGGGCCGGTTCGCACCCACTGTCCGCCATCCCATCGCCACGCTTCCCAGCGGGAAGAAGGTCCTGGGACTGGCCGACGTCGTGGTCCTGAACGATCCCATTACCGGCCAGGGCTCCAACAACGCCAGCAAATGCGCGGCGTCCTACTTGCAGAGCATCGCGGCGCACGGCGATGGTGCCTTTGACGCAGCGTTCATGCAGGCCACTTTCGAAACGTATTGGAACTATGCACAGCACGTAGCACAGTGGACGAACGCGCTGTTGGCTCCGCCGCCCCCGCACGTCCTTTCGCTTCTGGGAGCGGCCGGTCAGTCGGCCGAAATCGCCCACCGCTTCGCTAATGGATTCAACAACCCGCCGGACTTCCAGGAATGGTTCATGGACCCGGATAAGGCGGCCGCATACCTTGCAAGCGTGGGCTCCGCCGTACCCGCGACCTGACAGTCGCTCCACTTCCCCTGGCAACAACGTTCCTCGAAGGAAAACCAGACATGCGAAAGATCGCAATTATCGGAGCCGGCGAATCCGGCGCCCAACTGGCCTTGGGCCTGCAGCGGGAGGGGTATGAAGTCACGCTGTTCTCTGACCGTTCGGCCGCTCAAATCCGCACCGGCAAGGTTATGTCCAGCCAATGCATGTTCCCCACAGCGCTCGCCGCCGAAGCACAGCTGAGTTCGGCCCTGACCAAGCTCTATGACGGTGAAGCCGTGCCCGGGATCAGCGCTATTCGATTGCGTGTGGAAGGCGAATCCGGCGCTGGCGCCATCGAGTGGGAGGCGCCCCTTGAGGGGACCGCCCACTCGGTGGACCAGCGGATCAAGAGTGCGGCCTGGATCGAGGCCTTTGTGGCTGGCGGCGGTGATTTCCGTATAGAGAAAGTCACGCCGCGCATGCTGGAGGAGCTGTCACGCGACCATGAACTGGTTATCGTCAGCACCGGAAAGGGAGAGATCGCCCAGATCTTCCCCAAGGACAGGTCCAAGTCCCCGTTCGATCGGCCACAAAGAGTGCTCGCCCTGAACTATGTCTCCATCGATACGGTCTCACTCGATGCATCCGCCACCGCCCCGGCCGATCAGCCCAGTGACAGCATCCGCATGTCCGTAGTCCCCGGCGTCGGGGAGTTCTTCACCTTCCCCGGACTCACGGTGTCCGGGCCTTGCCAGATGATGGTCTTTGAAGGCGTCGTGAGCGGCCCGATGGACAAGTGGACCGATGTTACAAGTCCGGAGGAACAGCTGAGTCGATCACTGGAAATCCTGGAAGAGCACTTTCCCCACGAGGCGAAGAACTTCGCCAACGCAACGCTCACAGATGAGGGCGCTACGCTCCTTGGCCGGATTACCCCGACCGTTCGCTCGGCTGTGGGCGAGCTGGGCAATGGCAACCTTGTCTTCGGTCTGGGCGACGCCGTCCTGCTGAACGATCCCCTCACTGGTCAGGGGTCCAACAACGCGACGCTGGCCGCCAAGTACTACCTTGATTCCATCATCCGGCGAGGGCAGCAGCCTTTCGACAAGCAGTGGATGGAACGCACCTTTGACGAGTTCTGGCGGGGCTGGGGTCAGTGGGCCGTGGCGTGGACAAATGACATGCTCAAACCCCGGCGGGAACACCAACAGGCCGTCCTGGCCGAAGCAGCTGACCACCCGGCGCTGGCCGCAAGCATCGCTGGAGGATTCGATGATCCCCGCACGTTCTACCCATGGTGGTTCGATCCCGCAGCTGCCGCCGAGTTCGTGCAAGCGCGCAAGGACGAAGATTCGTCAGCTTTTGACCTGAGGGACTTCCGGGGCGCCCTGGGACAATTCGCCACGGGCGTCACGGTGGTCACTACCCTCGGCGTCGACGGGCGGAAGGTGGGCATGACGGCCAATTCCTTCACGTCAGTTTCGATGGAACCTCCGTTGGTGTTGTGGTGCCCCAGCAAGCGGGCTCCGAGCCTTGTGGACTTCGAGGACGCTACGCACTTCGCCATCAACGTCCTTGCCAGTGACCAGCACGTCCTCTCGCGCCAGTTCGCAACACCTGCTACAGACAAATTCGCCGGCGCGGAAACCACCGAGGGAATCGCCGGAATTCCGTTGCTGGACGGCGCGGTTGCCACGTTCCAGTGCCGGACCGTCTCACGACACGATGCCGGCGACCATGTCATCTACGTAGGCGAGGTGGAGAAGTACGAGAATGCTGGAGGGGAACCACTCCTGTTCCACAGCGGCAAATACCACGCCGCGACCAACCACCCGGACTTCTGAGATGACCATGCCCTCCATGACGGACTCGACCGATATTGCCATCATTGGTTCGGGGATCAACTCCCTGGTGGCCGCCGCGGAGCTTGCCATGGCCGGGAAGCGCGTCTGCCTCATTGAACGGGCCCGCAGGCTGGGCGGCTTCATCCACTCAGGGGAACGCACGCTGCCTGGCTTCACCCACGATTCTTTCTCTTCCTGGCATCCGCTGTTCGTTTCCGGAGGTGCTTACCAGGCTTTGGGAAGCGAACTGCATGCGAGGGGATTGGAATACTGCAATTCCGACGGCGCGGTGACGGCCAGCGTGGCAGCCGATCCAAAGACAGGGCAACACAGGGTTGTCGTGGCCCATCGCGACCCGGCACTCACTGCTTCGGCTTTGCAGGAGAACGGAGACGAAAGCGCCTACCTGGCCATGCTGGAGGACCTCGGCCGCAATGCAGGGACCATCTTCGGTGCGTTCGGTGCTGAACTGCGCTCTTTCAAGGAGGTGCTGGCGATCGCCGCCGGCGCCTTGAGGCGAGGAAAAGTCAAGGGTACCGAGGCCTTCGTCCGGGACTCAGTCATGAGTGGCCGCAACTACCTCCGCAGCCGCTTCAACGGATGGCAAACCGACCAGCTGTGGTCCCCTTGGCTCCTTCACGCCGGCCTCGGCCCCGACCAAGCGACGGGCGGCGTCATGCTTCCGGTCATGGCCTTGAGCATGCACAGCTTTGGCCTCCCTGTGGTGAAAGGCGGAGCCTCGAACTTCATCGCTGCTTTCGAGGCCCTCCTGAGGGATAAAGGCGTCCGGATCATGCTGGACACAGAAGCCGAGGAAATCCTGGTCGATTCCAAAGGTGCAACGGGAGTGAAAACATCCAACGGGCTGGTCAGCGCACGCACCGTCCTGGCAAACTTGTCACCCCAGGCACTGTATTCCAGGCTGTTGCGCAAACCACCAGCCGGGTTGGCCGAAGCCGCTGCACGTTACCAGAACGGCCGCGGAGCCATGCAGATCCACCTGGCCCTGGACAAGCCGGTCCAATGGCTCGATCCCCGTTTGGATTCCGTGCCCCTGGTTCACTTGAGCAACGGTTCGGACAGTACCGCAATTGCTTGCGCCCAAGCGGAGGCGGGGCTGTTGCCCACGGAACCTACCGTCGTCGTCGGCCAGCAGTGCGTCCTGGATCCTTCCCGGGCTCCAGAAGGCAAAGCGACACTGTGGCTGCAGTTGCAGGAGGTGCCCTTCTCACCGGTGGCGGATGCCGCAGGTGCGCTCAAGGTGGACGGTGGCTGGACACAGGAACTTAAGGAACGGTACATGGAGCGTATCCTGGCCCGGCTTGAACAGTTCGCACCGGGCACCAGGGCATCCGTTCTGGCCTGGGACATCCTGGCACCGACCGATCTTGCCGCGGAAAATCCCAATGCCGTCAACGGCGACCCTTACGGCGGATCCGCGGAACTCTTCCAGAACCTCCTCTGGCGGCCCTTCCCCCAGGCCGCAAACCACAAGACCCCGGTCAAGGGCTTGTGGCATATCGGCGCGTCCACCCACCCCGGCCCCGGGCTATCCGGCGGATCGGGGCATTTGGTGGCCCAAAAACTGAAATGAACCCACATCAACCCGACAGGAGAACAATGTCTGTTCTAAATGAGCTCACCGCAGCCTTGTCATCCGGCGCCATCGACGTCGTCGACCTCACCACGCCGCTCAGCGGTGACACTCCCATCCTGAATCTTCCCCAACCACTCGCCAACACGGTTGGACTCTCCCTGACGCCCGTTAGCAATTTCGACGACGCCGGACCGGCCTGGGCGTGGAACGACGTCACTGTAGGCGAACACGCCGGGACACACCTGGACGCTCCCGTCCACTGGATCACGGGCAAGGACGGGAAGTCCGTTGACCGGATCGAGCCGCACCGCCTGGTGGGGCCGGCCGTGGTGATTGACAAGACCGCCGTAGTAGCCCAGGACCCCGACTTCCTGCTGGAGCCCGAACACTTCGAGCAGTGGCAGCAGGAGCATGGCTCCTTCCCGGAAAACTGCTGGGTCATCTTCCGCACCGGCTGGTCCGCCCGCGGCGGTAACACCGCGGATTTCATGAACGCCGACGACGCCGGCCCCCACACTCCCGGGGTCTCCGCGGCTGGTGCCAAATGGCTCGCCGGAAACGCCTCCATCAGCGGCTTCGGCGTGGAAACCGTCGGCATCGACGCCGGCCAGGCCGCCACACTCGATCCCATGTTCCCCGTGCACTCGTTTCTCCTCGGCGCTGACAAATATGGTGTGACGTCACTGCGGAACGTTGATCGACTCCCGGTCACCGGCGCGACGCTGGTGGTTGCGCCCCTGCCCATCGTTGGCGGGACGGGCAGCCCCAGCCGGGTGTATGCCCTGGTTGACAGCTCAGCAAATACGGCAAGCACGGCATCGGAGCCCGGCGCATGAGCGAGCAGGTAAGGGTCTCCACCCTGGTGGGCCAGACACTGGCAAAGCTGGGAGTCGGCCACGTCTTCGGGGTGGTGGGAAGCGGCAACTTCGACGTCACCAGCACCCTGATGAACGCCGGAATTCCCTACACCGCTGCCCGCCATGAGGGCGGCGCTGCCACCATGGCCGATGCCTACTCCAGGATGTCCGGCAAGGTAGGCGTGGTGACCACGCACCAAGGATGCGGCCTGACCAACGCGATCACCGGCGTCGGAGAGGCTGCCAAGAGCCGAACACCCATGATCGTGCTGACGGCCGATACGCAGGCGGCAGCCATCCGGTCCAACTTCAAGATCGACCAGGATGCACTGGCGCGCAGCGTCGGGGCCGTGGCAGAACGGATCCACTCCCCCGAAACGGCCGTAGCGGATACTGTCCGAGCCTTCCGAACAGCGGTGAATGAGCGCAGGACCGTGGTCCTCAGCTTGCCGCTGGATGTCCAAAGCGGAACCGCCGCAGACACGGTGAGTACCGTCGTCGTGCCTGTACCTGCGCGGCTTCGTCCGGATACCGGTGCAGTGAACCAGTTGGTGGAGCTGATCTCGAATGCGAAACGTCCCGTGTTCGTCGCGGGCCGCGGCGGCCGGGGCGCCCGGGATTCCATCCTGGCCCTGGCCCGGCATGCGGGGGCGCTCGTGGCGACCTCGGCCGTGGCCAACGGACTGTTCAACGGCGATTCGCATAATTTGGGCATCTCCGGCGGATTCTCCTCTCCCTTGACCGCGGAGCTCATTACCTCAGCGGACCTGATTATCGGGTGGGGTTGCACGCTGAATATGTGGACTATGCGTCACGGCAGGCTCATCTCTGCCGGAACAAAAGTAGTCCAGATCGACGTCGAGGATTCCTCCTTGGGCGCCAACAGGGCGATCACACTGGGCGTGCTGGGTGATTCCGCCCTCACTGCGGACGACGCCCTGGAAGTCCTCAGGAGGATCCAGCCTGCTGCGGCTGAAAAGTACCGTACCGAGCAGAACGCCCTCGCCATCAAACAGAGTGCACGCTGGCGGGACGTAGAGACTCCGGACCTTGGCACTGCGACGTCGATCGATCCCCGGGTGATCAGCCGGGAACTGGACTCGATCCTTCCCGCAGACAGGATCGTCGCAGTGGATTCGGGCAACTTCATGGGCTACCCCAGCCAGTATCTGGCGGTGCCGGACGAATTCGGATTCTGCTTTACGCAAGCATTCCAGGCCATTGGCATCGGTCTTTACACGGCAATCGGTGCCGCAGTAGCGCAGCCACAGCGGTTGCCCGTGCTGGGCGCCGGTGATGGCGGCTTCCTGATGGGTATCAGCGAACTGGAGACGGCCGTCCGGCTCAAGCTGCCGCTGGTTTGCATCGTCTACAACGATGCCGCGTACGGCGCTGAGGTACATCACTTCGCTGAGCACCACCCCCAGGAGGAACTGGGCAGTGTGTCGTTCCCGGAGACCGATATTGCGGCAATCGCCAGGGGATTTGGAGCCGACGGCGTCACTGTCCGCACGCTTGAAGACCTGCAGCCAGTGCGGGAATGGGTGGCGGCCTTCAGAGACGGCGGGCAGGACCGACCCTTGGTGATCGACGCCAAGATCGCCTCCGACGGTGGCTCCTGGTGGCTGGCCGAGGCCTTCCAAGGACACTGATCCTTCCATCGACACTGATCCGCCGGGACAGGGAGGCCGGGACACAGCCGAAGGGGCTGGGGCGTAAGACGCCCCAGCCCCTTTGCTGCGTGGCTCAATTGGATCCGACGACGGACATTGCGTAGTGCTGGGCCTTCGGCCCCAGCAGCCTGTGCAGCTTCGTGAAGAGCTCCTGGGCGGCCAGTCCGTGCCAGTTGTCGGGCAGGTATTCCGCGGGGAGCCCGGGGTCCATATAGGGCAGCCGCCGCCACTGGGTGACCATGGGGACATAGTCGGCGAAAGCCTGCTTCAGCAGTTCGGGCGACTCGGGCTCTCCTTCATGCTTCTCCCACCGCTGGAGTACGGGTTGATGCCGGGACAGGAAGTCGGTGTACAGAGCCTCCAAAGAAGGCAGGTCCCACCATTGACCCACCTTTTCGTCGATGTGGCCGCCGGTAAGATGCGTTGCTTTGAAGAGGTCAACGTAGTCCATGAGATCGGCACGCCGAAGCTGCTGCTCCACTTCGTCCGCAAGATTTCCAGGAGCAATCCACAGTCCCGGGGAGACCTGTCCGCAGCCGACGCGGGTCAGGATGGTTCGGAGCTTGTGCCTGAGGTGCCGTTGCGCCTCGGGGACGGAGAAGGAGGCCAGGAGCCATGCGTCGTCTTTTTGGGCACGGCGGGGAGCGAAAATGCGCTCGTCTCCGGCACTGAACACATCCTCAAGTTCCGGTGAGAGCTTGTAGGCCGCGGAGCCTCCACGTTTCAGGCTGACAAGGACGCCGCGTTTCTTCAGCCGCGACACTGATGACCGCACACCGGCTGATTCAACTCCCAGGTCCCCCAGGAGCTGAATGAGGTCTGCTACTGCAAAGGTGCCGTCCTGGTTACGGGCATACAGGCCATACACGGTAACTATCAGGTGTTGATGACGCGGCGTGGGAGAAACGTCGGGGACGGCATCGGCCTTGGCCATTCAGCGCTACCTCTATTGGTTCGGGGGTTGGTTTTACAGTCATAGGCTACCCCCGACTGGCTGCTAAGGACGGCGCCGGCCATGCCGTGGCCGCGCCGAGAAGGCGGCTAGATGAAGCTCAGGCCGGCCCAGGGTGACGCAACCGGCGTCGTTCCCCCGAAGACGGATCGGAATTCTTCGTCGAGCAGAGCGCCCACGGTCAGTTCCTGTGGGTTTTCCTTGGTCTCCTCAGAGCGTGAACCAGACATCTTTGTCTCCTTGTGAGGGCATGTGGGCGGATCACCACTTGTGTCCGCCGTACCATGCGTCTTGCATCAAGTTTATAGCGTTAATGTGACGTACGTAAATAGATCGGCATAGATATATTTGGTACCCGTTACGGGCGTCAGGATTCTGTTATATTCTGGGCCCACCAAACGATCGAGAGGAGCGCGCCGTGGACCGCATGTCCAAAACCCAGCCGCGTGCCAGCGTGGAACGCACTGTTGAATGGGTGGATACGGATGCTTCCGGCCACCAGCACAACTCGGCAGTGATGCGCTGGGTGGAGTCCGCGGAAGCTGAGCTCTTCCTGCGCACGCTCGGGCTGCCTGACTACTTCCCCAGCGTTCCCCGCATTCACCAGGAGATCCACTTCAAGGCCAAGCTGTGGTTCGGCCAGCGGATCACGGCCACCGTAGGCATTTCCAAGCTCGGCAGGACGTCCATGACGTATGCCTTCGAGGTTCAGGGCCATCCGCATGATGGCCTGGCGGGCAGCCTGGCAGCTTTCGGAACTGTAACAGTAGCCCACGTGCCGCCCGGCTCAGCCAAAGCGCAGCCTTGGCCCGCCGCAGTCGTGGAAGCGGTCGCCCCCGCGCAATCCTCGGGGGCGGAGGATCGCTCGGGGGTCAACAGCCCACCTACCACCCAGACGGCCGGCTCGTAACGCGAAGAAACTCCCGGCGATTCCCGCCGCCCCATCGGGTGGGACAACCACCGGGGGTTCCCTGTCCCCCAAACCAAACCTCCCGCCGTCGGGAGTCTGTACTCGCCCGGACGCTACGGACGGTCCTGGATGACAGCGATCCCCTGGATCTCGATCATGGCTTCCTTCTGCCAGAGGCGGGTGACGCCGATTCCGGCCATGGCCGGATATTCCGAACCCGCCATTTCGCGCCAGATCCGCCCGATCTCCCGGCCGTTCGCCATGTAGTCATCCACATCGGTCAGGTAGATGGTGACGCTCACCAGATCCTCCGGCTGCCCACCCGCTGCCCGCAGGGTGGTCAAAACGTTTGAAAACGCCTGCCTGAACTGCTCCACAATGCCTCCGGGAACAATCTCCATATTGCCGTCCAGTGCTGTCTGGCCGCCCAGGTACACCGCATTCCCGGCAAGAATGCCGTGGGCGTAACCGGACGGCTTGGGCAGGGACTCGGGGTTGACGGTCTTGTTGCTCATTGATGCTCCTCGCGATGTCGACTCTTGATTCCTGTTTGAAAAGGCCCCTTGCCGGGTCCTTTGTGTCGTGCTAACTTGAGCATATGTGACGACCGTAAAAAAGTCGACATATCGAGACGAAGGGAACCAGACGGATGAAACTGGCCACACTCCGCACTCGCGGAAACGGTACGACGGCGGCCCTCGGCCTGGGCGCCGACGCCTTCCTGCCGCTGCCCTACCCGAGCGTGGGTGCACTCCTGGCCGATCCGGCGTGGCGTGCCGTTGTCGAGGCAGCTGCCGCGGCGGCGACCGGCCCTGACGGCTCACTGGCGGTCACCGGGACGACCGAGGCCGGCACCGCCGAATTTGCCCCGTTGCTGCCCGACGCCCGGAAAGTCATCTGCTGCGGGTTGAACTACGGCGACCACATCCAGGAGATGGGCAGGGACCTACCCGAGTACCCCACTCTCTTTGCCAAGCACGCGGACACGCTGACAGGCGCCCACGACACCATCGATGTCCGGGGCAGCGGGAAAGTCGACTGGGAAGCCGAGCTCGCCGTCGTCGTGGGCAGCCCCCTTTTCCGGGCGGACGAAGAACAGGCGCGAACGGCCATCGCCGGTTACACCGTGGCAAATGACGTTTCCATGCGCGACTGGCAGAACCGCACCCTGCAGTGGTTCCAGGGGAAGGCCTTCGACGCGACCACCCCCGTGGGCCCCGTCCTGGTCACAGCTGACGACGTGAACGGGGAGTTCGAGGTCCGCGGATATGTCAACGGAGACCTGGTGCAGTCAGGGAACACGGGAACGCTGGTCTTCGGTCCGGCCCGGCTCCTGTCCTATATTTCGCAGTTCACCATGCTTCGCCCCGGGGACCTCGTCCTCACTGGGACACCAGGGGGAGTCGGGATGGGAATGACCCCTCCCCGCTTCCTGCAGGACGGAGACGTCCTGACCACCGAAATAGCAGGCATCGGACGCCTGGAAAACACCATCCGTATCCATACCAACGATGACGCAGCCGCTCTGCGCCCCGTCGTCGCCACCACAACCACCAAGGAGTAAAGACCATGACCGAGCTGACTGAGACCACCCAGTACCGCACCGAGGGAGACAACTCCATCTACGCCGGCGCCGACGGCAAAGTTGTTCCTGTTGTCACCCGGGCAGGGCAGGAGGACACCAACACGGCACAGTCCGGCGACTGCGTCCGCGTATCCGGCGTGTCCATCCAGCACACCCCTGCCACCAAGATCTGGTTCGGACAGGTATCCAACACCCCGGGTTACCGCTCGCTCCCCCACCACCACGGCGAAGCCGAAACCGGCGGCTACGTGCTGCGCGGCCACGGCCGCATCTACTACGGCGAGAACTACTCGGAATACAAGGACATGAAAGCCGGAGACTGGGTTTTCGTGCCCCCCTTCATGCCGCACGTTGAGGCAAACATGTCCGTCACCGACGAACTCGTCTGGCTCACCACCCGCACGCCGGAAAACATAGTGGTCAACCTCGAAGACGTTCCGGATGAGACCCTCGCCGACTACCGGCGCGCATAACGCCATGAACATCCCCGCCCCCGCAGCCACTAAGACCTCCGCAACGTTCCTGCGCGCCATCGAACTGACCCAGGTCCCGGCCCTGGTCCACGACGAAGCGTATGAGGCTGTCACCCAGTACGTTCCCTGGCCCAAGGCCTACGGCGGTGACATGGTTGCTCAATCAGCTGCCGCAATGATGCGCTCCGTTGACGCGGACCGGTCGCTGCATTCCATGCACAGTTACTTCATGCGCCCGGTGGATGTGGGATCGACCGTGCGGTACGAAGTGGAGAACCTCCGTGATGGCCGCGGCTACTCCACCCGAAGCGTCCGCGGATATCAGAACGGCAAGACCGTTTTCGTGGCCATGGGCTCCTTCCAGGTCCCCGAAGACGGGGCGGACTACCAGCCCGTTACAGCCGGACAGTCCGCCCCCCACGCGATCGATCCGGAATCCCTGCGCAGTGCAGCGGAAGTCCTCCAGGACGTCGACGGCCCTGCCGCGGAGTACTGGTCCACCGGACGCAGCTTCGACATGCGCCACGTCGCCGGGCCCGTTTACATTGAGGTTGAAGGCGGACGCGAGGCCCACCAGGCCATCTGGGTGAAAGCCTTCGATGAACTCCCGGCCACAGCGAACCAGCAACTGGACGCGAACCTGCACCGCATCGCCCTAGCCTACGTTTGCGACTACACCATCCTGGAGCCCCTCCTCAGGGCCCAGGGCCTGCACTGGTCCTCCCCCGGGCTCACCACAGCAAGCCTGGACCATTCCATGTGGTTCCACCGCGACGGACGCGCGGACGAATGGGTGCTGTACGCACAAAAAGCAGTCTCCGGTCAAAGCAACAGAGGCATGGCCCTTGGCCACTTCTTCGACCGGGAAGGCCGCCTGCTCGCCACCGTCGCCCAAGAGGGCATGATCCGCCCCGGATCCTAATCCGACATCAGAAGCACGAACCATAGAAGGAGTGGCCATGAGCACATCGGCCCATGTGGACACATTTACCCGGGACCACCTACCGCCGGCAGCGACGCTTCCGGCCCTCGAGTTCACCCTCCCGGAACTTCAGTACCCCGACCAGCTCAATGCTGCGGCGATACTGATCGATGACACCGTTGCCCACTACGGTGCCGACCGCCCGGCGCTCCGCACGCCCGAAGGCGAGGTCTGGACTTACGGTGAACTGCAGCTTTGGGCCAACCAGGCGGCCCAGGTGCTCACCGAAGACTTCGGTGTCGTCCCGGGCAACCGCGTGATGCTGCGCGGACCCAACAACCCCTGGATTGTTGCAGCCTGGCTCGGCGTGCTCAAGGCAGGTGCCATCGTCGTCACCACCATGCC
The DNA here is from genome assembly GCF_044908325.1 of Arthrobacter sp. GAS37. Taxonomy (NCBI): domain Bacteria; kingdom Bacillati; phylum Actinomycetota; class Actinomycetes; order Micrococcales; family Micrococcaceae; genus Arthrobacter; species Arthrobacter sp. GAS37. The sequence continues at coordinate 190,862 of NZ_JBIYDB010000005.1, read as the reverse complement.
GATGCTGCGGGCAGCCGAGATCCAGACACTGATCCAGCTGACCAAGCCAGTCGTGGCGCTCTCGGACCACCGGTTCATTCAGGACCTGGCCGCGGCCGCGGATGCCGATGTGGCCGTCGTCGCCTACGGAGGCACCGGCATCGGCGATTTCGCCGCCCGCTGCGCAGTCAAGAGCGGAAGGTTCACCGCGATCGAAACGGCAGCGGACGACGTCGCGATTCTGGGCCCCACCTCAGGCACCACCGGCACCCCCAAGATCACGATGCATTTCCACCGCGACATCCTGGCGATCGCCGACACGTTTGGCCGCCACATCCTCCAGCCCACAGCCGAGGACGTCTTCGCGGGCTCGCCACCGGTCGCATTCACCTTCGGACTTGGCGGCCTGGTGATTTTCCCGCTCCGCTTTGGGGCCTCCGTGCTGCTGACTGAGCGTGCAACGCCCGTGGAACTGGCAGAGAACGCGGCTGCGGCCGGTGCATCAATCCTCTTCACGGCACCCACCGCCTACCGGGCCATCCTCAAGGCCGGGCGCGGGGAACTGCTCAGCCGGCTGAGGGTCGCAGTCTCGGCCGGCGAGCACCTGCCCAAAGAAACGTGGCAGGCCGTCTACGATGCCACCGGGGTCCGGCTGGTCAACGGCATCGGGGCCACGGAAATGCTCCACGTGTTCATCTCTGCTACCGGTGATGACAGCCGGCCCGGTGCAACGGGGAAGGCCGTCCCCGGGTTCCGGGCGGCCATCCTGGACGAGGACGGCTCCGAACTGGGACCGAACCAGCCCGGCAGGCTTGCCGTCGTCGGACCCACCGGCTGCCGCTACCTCGATGACGAGCGCCAATCCCGCTACGTCGCCCACGGTTGGAACATCACCGGCGACACCTTCGTCAGGGACGAGGACGGCTACTTCATCTACCAGTCCCGCTCCGATGACATGATCGTCTCCTCCGGCTACAACATCGGCGCCCCGGAAGTGGAGGCCGCCATCAATCAGCATCCCGATGTCCTGGAGAGCGCCGTCGTCGGGCGGCCGGACCCGGAGCGCGGAACCGTGGTGTGTGCCTTCATCGTCCTTCGCGACGGCGTCGACGGCGACGAGGGGAAGCGCAAGGAAATCCAGGACTTCGTCAAGCAGACGATCGCTCCGTACAAGTATCCGCGCGATGTGCGGTTCGTTGCTGAACTGCCGCGCAACCCCAGCGGGAAGCTGCAGCACTTCAAGCTGCGGCAACGCCTCGAAAACAACAACGACCAGCTGGCCCACGCGGCAGCACCCCAGGCCTAGAAGGGACCCGATCCATGAAGATCGCAATCGTCGGAGGCGGCCCCGGAGGCCTGTACTTCGCAGCACTGATGAAGCAGCTCGACCCGTCACACGACATCACCCTTTGGGAACGCAACGCCGCCACAGACACCTTTGGTTTCGGCGTCGTGTTCTCCGATGAAACACTTGGCGGCATCGGCAACGCCGATCCCGTCGTGGCCGAATACATGAGCCGCCGTTTCGCCCGCTGGTCGGACATCGACATCCACTTCGGCGAAGAGACCGTGACGGTGGGCGGCCAGGGGTTCGCTGCCATGAGCCGCAAGGAACTGCTGGAACTGCTGCAGCGCCGCTGCATCGAACTCAACGTCGACGTACGCTTCAGCACCATGGCGCCGCCCGTTGAGGAACTCGAAGCCAATTACGATCTTGTCCTGGCCGCCGATGGCGTCAACTCGCAGATCCGGGCCAAGTACGCCGAATCCTTCCGGCCCAACCTGGACCCCCGCACCAACAAGTTCATGTGGCTCGGGACGGACCAGGTGTTCGAGGCCTTCAAGTTCTTCGTGAAGGAAACCGAGTGGGGCGTCATGCAGATCCACGGCTACCCGTACTCGGATGAGGGGTCCACCTTCATCGTGGAAATGCACGAGGACGTCTGGCGTGCGGCGGGCTTCGACGAGACCGCCAACGAGGTCTTCCCCCCGGGGGTCTCGGACGAAAAGGCGATCGCCAAGATCCGCGGGATCTTCGCCGAGGAGCTGGACGGCTACGAAGTCCTGTCCAACAACTCCAAGTGGATCAACTTCACCACTGTCCGCAACGAGAGCTGGCGCCACAACAATGTCGTGTTGCTCGGCGACGCCGCCCACACCGCCCACTTCTCCATCGGTTCCGGCACCAAGCTCGCCATGGAAGACTCGCTGGCCCTGGCCGCCTGCCTGCACGAGCACCCGGATGTTGAGTCGGCCCTGGTGGCCTATGAGGCGGAGCGCCGGCCCGTGGTCGCTTCCACGCAGCGTGCAGCGCAGGCATCGCTGGAGTGGTTCGAGCGCATCGGCCAGTACAAGGACCAGGACCCCACCCAGTTCGCCTTCAACCTGCTCACCCGCAGCCGCCGCATCACGCAGGAAAACTTGCGCCTCCGGGACCCCGAGTTCGCCGAGGCCGTGGACCGCGACTTCGCCGAATCCCAGGGCCTCTCCGAGGTTGCACCGGCCATGTTCCAGCCATTCCGCATCGGCGGGCTGGAACTGAAGAACCGCATCGTGGTCTCCCCGATGGACATGTACTCCGCCGTGGACGGCATCCCCGGGGACTTCCATAAGGTCCACCTGGGGTCCAAGGCCCTCGGCGGTGCCGGCCTGGTCATGACCGAAATGGTCTGTGTTTCCGAAGCAGGGCGCATCACCCTCGGCTGCAGCGGGCTGTACACGGACGTCCAGCGCGACAGCTGGAAGGAAATCGTGGACTTCGTTCACAGCCGTTCAACCGCCAAGATCGGCGCCCAGCTGGGCCACTCAGGCCGCAAGGGCTCCACCAAGCTCATGTGGGAAGGCATCGACCAGCCACTCGAGTCCGGCAACTGGTCCACGGTCGGCCCGTCGGCCCTGCCTTACGGTCCCGAGAACCAGACGCCCGCCGAGTTGGACCGGGCAGGCATGGAGGCCATTAAGGCGGAATTCGTCGCCTCGACCCTGCGCGCCGAGCAGGCAGGTTTCGACCTCCTGGAGATCCACGCCGCCCACGGCTACCTTCTGTCCTCCTTCCTGTCGCCGGTCTCCAACAAGCGGACCGACGAATACGGCGGCAGCCTGGAGAACCGGCTGCGGTATCCGCAGGAAGTGTTCGGCGCCGTCCGCGCGGCATGGCCGGCCAGCAAGCCTGTTACGGTCCGCATCTCCGCCACAGACTGGATCGAGGGCGGCAACACTTCCGACGATTCGGTCGACATCGCGCGGGCATTCGTGGCCCATGGCGCCGCGGGCATCGACGTCTCCACCGGCCAGGTTGCCAAGGAAGAACAACCGGCTTTCGGCCGCAGCTACCAGACGCCGTTCGCCGACCGCATCCGCCAGGAAGTTGCCGCTCCGGCAGGCGTGGCTGTGATCGCCGTTGGTGCCATCTCCACGTACGACGACGTCAATTCCGTCCTGCTTGCGGGCCGGGCCGACCTCGTGGCATTGGGCCGTACGCACTTGTACGATCCCCAGTGGACGCTGCATGCAGCCGCCGAACAGGAATACCACGGCCCCGGCGCCCAGTGGATTCCCCAGTTCAGGGCCGGCCGCCGCAAGCCGCCGAGCTCCCGTACCGACGCCGTGCGGCCCCGTCTGTCCCTCCTGCGGGAGCCGGACTCCGAGGCAACGCCGGCGCACCTCCGCTGGACACCGGCCACCGTGGCCAAGGAACCCTCACTGCTTCCGAGCAACTAGCACGCCAAAATCCTGTGGGTCTGCACCGAGAAGGGGCAGGCCCACAGCACTGTGAGGACCGGAAATCCCCCAAATACTGCATCAGGAGAAGAATTTGACACGCATTGGCATCGTTGCCGAGTTAGGCCACGAGACGAGGGTGGCTGCGACGCCGCCCACCGTCAGGCAACTGCTGGAGTTAGGCTACGAGGTCGTGGTGGAGAAGGGCGCCGGGGAGCCGGCGGCCTTCCCGGACGACGCCTATGCTGCCGCGGGTGCACTGGTGGTGGGCGCAGACGAGGCCTGGGGAGCCGACGTCGTACTGAGGGTGAACCCGCCCACTGAGGAAGAGATCGGCCGGCTGGCCGACGGCGCTACCCTGATCGGGATGTTGAGTCCGGCGTTGCGGCCGGACCTTGTGGAGGCGCTGGCCCAACGGCCCATTACGGCGCTCGCACTGGATGCCGTGCCGCGGATCTCGCGGGCACAGTCGATGGACGTCCTGAGCTCCATGGCGAACATTGCCGGCTACCGGGCCGTCATTGAAGCAGCACATGAATTCGGCAGGTTCTTCACCGGGCAGGTAACTGCGGCGGGCAAAGTACTCCCGGCGAAAGTCCTGGTCGCAGGCGCCGGCGTCGCCGGCCTCGCGGCCATTGGTGCCGCGAGCAGCCTGGGGGCAATCGTACGGGCAACTGACCCGCGGCCCGAGGTCGCCGACCAGGTAAAATCCATTGGCGGGGAGTACCTCAATGTCGAGGTCGCTGAAGCCATGGAAAGCTCCGACGGGTATGCTAAGGCCACGTCCGAGGCCTACAACGAGCGGGCCGCCGAGATTTACTCCGAGCAGGCCCGTGACGTCGACATCATCATCACCACGGCCCTCATCCGGGCCGTCCCGCACCGAAGCTGCTGACAGCCGAGGACGTGGCCGGCATGAAGCCGGGCAGCGTCATCGTTGACATGGCTGCCGGTCAGGGCGGCAACGTCGAAGGCTCGGTCGCCGGGGAACGCGTGGTCACGGACAACGGCGTCGTGATCCTCGGGTACACCGACCTACCGGCCCGGTTGCCGGCCCAGGCGTCCCAGCTGTACGGGACGAACCTACTGAACCTGCTCAAGCTCCTCACCGAGGACAAGGACGGACAGCTTCGGATCGACTTCGACGACGTGGTGCAGCGCTCTGTGACGGTGGTGAGGGATGGCGAGAAGACCTGGCCCCCTCCCCCGGTTCAGGTCTCCGCCGCACCCGCAGTAAAGGCGGACGCCGCCCCGGCCGTGGACTCCGCCGGTGCCAGTGCGAAGAAGAGGCTGGGTGTTGCCGAAAAGGCCGGGCTCATCGCCGCGGGTATCGCGGTGCTGTTTGGGATCAATGCGGTCGCGCCGGCGCCCTTGCCGCAGCACTTCACCGTGCTGCTGCTCTCCATCGTCGTCGGCTTCTACGTCATCGGGAAAGTCCACCACGCCCTGCACACCCCGCTGATGTCCGTCACGAACGCGATCTCCGCGATCATCGTTGTCGGTGCCCTGCTGCAGGTCACCTCGGACAACCTCGTCGTGCAAATCGCCGCTGCGGTGGCCGTCCCTCGCCACCACGACCAATCTTCAGCGCCTAAATCAAAGACGACTTACGAAAGGCAAATCAGGACTTCTCATGATCACCACGATCGAACTTGACCGCTACTTCCACATCACTGGGCGCTCCCGGGCGGAAATCGAAGAGAGCATCAACACAGCTGTCGAGACGGCCCGCGTCCACTCGATGAGGGAGCGGTGGCAGGGCATTCTCGTGACACGGCACGAACCTGGCCTATACACAGTGAACCTAAGCGGCGACGTCCCTTACGGAGTAACGATGGAACGGGATCTGTGCAGCACCGGAGCCCGCACATACGGGGACACCGAAACCGCCATCCCATCTGTGGAATAACCGCCATTCTCAACCAACAGTCACAGTGAATCGCAGCGATAAATAGCGGCACTTCCGCAACGCTAAATCGCCGCATCGTCGAGCTCCGCCCTCAACGCACGCAGGTCGCCCGCAGGCTCAGGCAGGTGCTGCGTCCGCGCGACGAACACCGCGTTCATGTTTGACGTAAAGTCGGCCACCGCCCGCATGCCTTCTCACATACATGGTTAAGGACATGTACCCGGGGGTCTATGCGAGGGGTATGTTTTGCGTTCATAAACGAGGAGAAAAGATCCCTGCTAAATCAGCACAAACGGCCCCATCCCACTGCGATCACCACATGTTCACTAACCCTCGAGTTCCGACCCCGCGATGGAAAATGAGAAGATGTAAGGCGTCTCGGCACCTCCCGTCTCACGCACGGGAAACCCGGCGGCGAACCTAGCGGTTCTGGGACCCAGGGTTGTGACTGTTAACTTGGTTTGGCGGTTAAATCACAGCTAAAAATGGCGGTTTTAGGGTTCCGTTTGCGGAACCTCCGCCGGACAGGCCAGGCGCCGGTCCATGACGCGTCCTATATAAGCGGAATCGTGGGCCAGCCCCCGTCTCGGTCGTACGTGGCGTTGCATTCGGCGCCCGTCAGGCCAGTTCGTCGCTTCCCATGCTCAGGTAGTGGTATACCGTTGCCCGGCTGGCGAAGCAACGTCCTGGCTACCACACCCGACCCGGGCGGATGGCGCCGTCCTGCACCTCTGAGTGGTGCCGAAGAAGGCCTACCTCTCGTACCAGCCCTCGAGGAAGGCGCGTCCAAGGGTGCCGTTGAACAGGTTGAACATCAGCAGCGCGGGCGTTGCCTCTGGGTCAATCTCGATCTTCTCGGCGGCGAGGGCGAGGACCGCAAAGATGTAGCGGTGTTTTGGCGTACGCGATTAGCCCGGAGATTACCGACATCTGCTCCTCATCAGACAGGAGCATTTCACGGTGCAGGCTTAGACGGGCAGGTGAAAACCGCCGTTGGAATGCAGTAGCTGGCCATTGATCCAGCCGCCGCGTTCGGAGAGCAGGAAGGACACCAGGTTCGCAGCGTCCCGTTGTGTGCCAAGTCGACCAAGCGCGGTCTCGCTGCTCAGGGCCTCCTCGAGTTCCGGGCTCATCCAGCCGGTGTCGACCGGGCCCGGGTTGAGCAAGTTCGCGGTGATACCGAGGTGACCAAGTTCGCCAGCGGCCGCGATCACAATTCGATCAAGTGCGCCCTTGCTAGCACCGTAGGGAAGGTTGTGGGTTGTGTGGTCGCTCGTCAGCGCGACGATTCGCCCCAGTCCAGGTGCTGACGAGTACTGCTGCGCGAACGCTTTAATCAATAGCCAGTTGGCGCGGGTGTTGATGGCGAAGTGACGGTCAAAACTCTCGATGGACGTGTCATGGATGCTGCTGTCTACGGACTGAGCATGGCTGGCGACCAGCGCCTGGAGGGGCCCGAACTCGTTTGTGACCGCCTGCACCAACGTCGCGGGGCTCATCGGGTCTGCTAGATCGCTCTCGAAGGTGAAGGTCCTAGCCCCAAGTGCGTGCAGCTCCAGAGTGAACTCATCCACGAACCCCCGTTCCGGGCGGTGGTTGGCGAAGGCGATGTCCCACCCGTCCGCAGCAAGCTGACGGGTGATCTCTGTACCGATGGAGATTCGTCGGCCGACGCCAGTAATCAAGACAATGGGACGTTGAGGGGTCATCCCTTGATCCTAAGACATCTCTTTTCCTCGCCTGGCACGCCCAGAATATGGCATGGAGCCGGCATGTGCACCGGGGTTTTGCTAGGTGCTTCCTGGCCAGACGGCAGCAGTGGCACACACCGGCATTTCATTCTCACAACCTACCGGGAACAAGAACAACTGCCGGGCCGGAAGTCCGCCCCGGTGTGAATCGCAGAGCTATTTGGCGGTAAATTAGCAGCGCTTAGTGGCTGATGAGGAGGGACTCTCTGGCTGCGTTGACGATCTCTGGGGACAGGGTGCATATCCTGTATTTCTGACAGCGGAGATTTCGTATGGACGAATTTCTGACAACCAGAAGGGTCTCAGGTAATGGCGCATATCCACGGTACTGAATTGGCGAGGCTGAAGGCCGAGGTGTCGGTGGCGCGGCTGCCGCGTGCCGCTGCCGTGGACGGCCGGGGGCACCTCGTTCGGTTTCGGTGACGGCGAAGCGCACCTGCCGCAGCCGGCCTGGTTTGCACAGTACGCCGTATCGACCCAGGACGGTGTGGCCGGGTCCACCCTTGAGTTATACCGCAGCGCGCTGGAACTGCGCCGCGCGATGCAGAGCGAAGAAACGCTGGAATGGATCAAGTCCGCGGACAACGTCCTGCATTTCATCCGGCCCAACGGCTGGCAGTCGGTAACCAACTTCGGCACCGGGCCCGTCGAACTGCCGGCCGGCACCGTCGTCGTCAGCAGCAGCCCGCTGACGGATGGAAAGCTTCCGGCGGACACCACTGCCTGGATCATCTGACCCTTCATCGCGCAGGTCCCAGAAATGGACCATCTTCTCGGCAACGAGACGCTCGGAAAAACGATCAGCACGATCAGTCATCAACATCCTTCAATCATCAAGGTGTTGCGATGACCGCTTGAACCTGCCGTGGTATTTTTTCCGTTTTCTGAAGCGGCCTTTAGAGGGTTTTGATCAGTCCCCCGTCGATCAGGAAGTCGGCACCGGTGACATTGCCGGCCCTGTCGCTGGCCAGCAGCAGGACCAGGTCGGCGACCTCTTCGGGCTGGGTGAACCGGCCTGTGGAGAAGCCGCCCTGGCTGGCGATGATGTTCGCCTTGGCCGTCTCAAAGTCGACGCCGGTCGCCTTGGCCACCGTGGCCGCCACCCCCTTTTCGCCCATCCACAGCGGGGTTGCCACGGGGCCGGGACTGATGGTGTTGAAGCGCAGGCCCTGCGGCCCGAATTCCTTGGACAGTGCCTTGGACACGTTCCACACCGCGGCCTTGGCCGCCGAATAGTCGATCACAAACGGATCCGGCAGGTAGGCGTTGACGGAGGCGATCGTGACCACGTTGCCGCCGCCACGGCTGATCAACAATGGAATCGCCGCACGGGTGGTGCGGATGCCGGCCATCAGGCTGAGGTTTAAGGTCTCCAGCCAGTCCTCATCGCTGACTGCCAGGAACCCCTCCGTGCGCGGGGTGACGGCTCCGACGCTGTTGACCACAATGTCCAATCCACCGAAATGTGCCGTCTGGGCAACCAGCTCGGCCGGTCCCTGCGGGGTGGACAGGTCCACGCTGACGGCCAGGACGGCGCCCGTTGCGGCCAGCTCCGCCAGATCGGCGGAAATGCTCCGGGCCCCGGCCACGACTTTCGCCCCTTCGGCTACGAGTGCCTGGGTGACGGCCAGCCCGATCCCCTTGCTGGCGCCTGTGACAACGGCCACCTTGTCGGTCAAATGCAGGTCCATGGCGGTCCCGTTCCTCGCGAAGGCGCGGCAAGCATCCCCGGTGCAGGCACCCTTGCCCTAATACCCACTGACCGTAGAAGCCCGGAGGCAACGCTGTCAACGGCGTCGGCCCATCCCGTTGCTGCCGTAATTTCAACGGTTTCTCTGGCCGGGTCGATATGGCTGGATTAGTGTTTGTCGCGTAGGGATCGACTGTTCCCAGCTTATTGCGTTGCACCGGGCCCCAAGGAGTACGCCGTGTCAGTTATCACCGATCGAGAGCAGGCGGAACTGGACCGCGCCAACGCCTCCGGAAAACAGCCTGTGGTTTTCGTGCACGGCCTGTGGCTGCTGCCCAGCAGTTGGGACGCGTGGCGGACCCTCTTCGAAGAGCGTGGCTACACCACCTTGGCCCCGGGCTGGCCCGATGACCCCGACACCGTCGAGGAGGCCCGCCGGGTCCCCGGCGTCTTCGCCGGCAAATCCATCGGCGACATCACGGACCATTTCGCCGCCGTCGTCGGCAAATTGGAGAAGAAGCCGGTGCTCATCGGCCATTCCTTTGGCGGGCTGATCGTGCAAAAACTTGCCGGGATGGGCCTGGCCGCGGCCACGGCAGCCGTGGACCCGGCCCCCATCCGCGGGGTCCTGCCGCTGCCGCTGTCCTCGCTGAAGGCCGCCTCGGCCGTGATCTCCAACCCCGCCAACCGGCGCCGGCAGGTGATGCTCACTGAGAAGGAGTTCCGTTACGCCTTCACCAACGCCGTCCCGGAGGCGGAAGCCCACGAACTCTACGAGCTCTTCCCGGTGCCCGGTTCCGGGATCCCGCTCTTCCAGGCCGCATTCGCGAACCTGAACCCGCGCACCGAGGCCAGTGCCGACACCAAGAACCCCGAGCGCGGACCGCTGCTGGTGATCTCCGGGGAGGACGACCACACGGTGCCCTGGGCCATCGCCAACGCCACCTTCAAGCTGCAGGAGAAAAACCCCGGCGTGACCGAAAGCTTTGAGTTCCCGGGCCGCGGCCACTCCCTGGTGGTCGACTCCGGCTGGGCCGAAGTGGCCGAAAAAGTCCTAGAATTCCTGGGGCGGAACGCACCGGCCTAGAAAGGCCGTAGGCCGCACGGGATTCCGGGCTACCTCCGGGACAAAATCAGGGACTTCGGGGTTGCTTCAGAAAAAGGAAAAAATCGTACGCTAAGGGCGCGTGGAGAGTCAGATAACCACTGGACCGCAGGACATAACAAAATCAACCTAACAAAACGCTCTCGCCTTGAAGTGTCGTGATAGACCGCAGTGCGGCCCGGCCATACCCAGAATCCCCAGAACGACAAGGACTTTCGCCGCTTAGCGTTACTAGCGACGCAGATACTACTCAACCCCCGGCCTCGGTGCCCCCGACGATGTCGACCGTCTGCACCGCCGCGTCACCGAGCTGGAACACCACACCGCAGAACAACGCCGGCAACTCTCAGAACGCGACGACGAGCTCGACGCGACACGGGCCATGGGGAAGCGCCGCTTCACGATTAGGGCTTGATCAGAGCATTCCCAGAGCGGCCAGCAGTCCCTGATTCACCAGAGTCATCGTCTGCGGGGAGAAGGACGAGACGACGCTGAGCACTTCATCATCGTAGATGTTCTCGATGTCATCGCAGACCACGTACCCGTTCATGGCCTCCGTCTCGTTGAGCTTGACGATAGAGGGAATCGCTGGTTTATCTGACGTGGTCAGACGGGCGGCCAGTACTGAACCCAATTGGGCGTTACGCCTGTTGTTGGAGACAACAACGAAGAGCTTGGGCTCATCCAACCCCACCTCTGCACGAATGACCTGCCCCCGCAGATACGTAGGGCTCATCCTTCGTCAGCCCAGTGCGGACGACGACGGCGAGAGACGCTCTTGCGCTCGGCAAGATTCTGTTCCTGGGCAATGGCGGCATAACCATCTGCCTCGATCTGTTCGCGGACGGATCGCACTCCGGCTTCCCACACGGCGTGCATTACGGCGGCCTCACTGCTGGATTCCGCCAGCTGCTCACCGGCAAGTTCCCCGAGCGCCGAACGATGGGCAGGGGACGTCTTCAGGAGCTCCAGGTCCTTGAGGTCCTGGGCCGTGAGTGAGAAGTTCTTCCGAGTCGGACGTTCGAGCGTAGCCATGCATCAATAATTGCATCACCTTGTGGATTGCGCAATGAAGCAGAAGACGGCTTCAGTCAGCGATGCGATCGGTGACCAGTCCGGCCCGGTACATCGGCAGCCAATCCTCGCGCCCGGCACGGCCGATGACATGGCCCACGCGGGGCCTCCGGGCTCAGTACCGAGTGGACCGACAGAAATGTCTGCGGCGGTTTCCGGAGTCAACGGAAGCTGGGGCAGACCCGAACTCAAAGATGAGACTGTCGGCACCCACTGACACTTCTTCGTGGCAGAGCAGGCCCCTCACGAGACCCAGGTACCTGACACGCGCCGAGTCAAGGTTTGGACGGTCAACGTCGATCACTCCGTGATGCAACAAGGTGATGCATTAGGGCGCAGAATCGATGTCCTCAAGCGTCCTAGCACGACCCTCAAAAGCACGAAAAATGCCTAGGTCACGGGCGAGACGGGTTCAGTCGCCTGTAATCTCGGGACCTGTCGATGACGTGGCACCAGTGGCACGCGGCATAGCCGATAGAGAGAAAAACGGGAACATCGCGGGCCGCCGCGAACGCAAAGGCCTCATCGCCGAACGGCCGCCAGTGCACCGGATTGTTCGCATGCTGGCGGAGATAGGCGGACGGTTCCAAGCCGAGGGCGTTGGATGCCCCCGGCCATTCCCGGGTGGTGCCCGGGTCAGCGGGCTGCGGAGCCGGCATCGCCGTTGGACTCTTCAACGCCCGGCTTGCCCGAGACGACGCCGCCGGTCCCCGCGCCGCCGGTCCCCGCGCCGTCAGTCTCAGCGCCGTCAGTCTCAGCGCCGTCGGTCTCGCCGACAAGGGCTTCCTCAACCTGGGCGCGGTAGCGGACCCGCCGGATCCGGCGGACCATGTCAACGATCAGGAAGGTCGTGAGCACCACGATGAAGGCAGTCAGGACGAAACCCCAGGTCCCCGGGGTCACCTGGTCTTCCGACAAGCCGGGACGCAGCGACGGGGTCGGGGTAGGCGACGGGGTCGTGGCCAGGGCGATGAGAAAGTGGTGCACGGTTCAAACCTTCTATGGGAGTTTCCAGCCGGTTGGCGACTTCTACGCTTGATAGAAATCGCCGGCGATCCTATCTTAGCCCTGCGAACAGGTCCTTTTCCGGCAGTTCGGCCGGGATGCGGGAGTCGACCAGGGTGTAGTCCTCCCACGGCCAGGCCCTGCGCTGCATGTCCGGGGACACCGCGAAGAAGAAGCCGAGCGGATCAATCTGCGTCCGGTGCGCCCTGAGTGCGTCGTCACGGGCCTCGAAGTAGTCACCGCAATCCACTTGCGTGGTGGTCTGGTGCATCGGCCTCGGCGGAGTATGGCCTTCCGCATCTGCTTCCAGCCAGGAAGCCAGGCGTTCGGCATAAGGCGATTGCAGGCCCGCCTCTTCGAGTGCGAAATGCAAGGCACGGAAACGGTCGGGGCTGAAGGCGCGGTCGTAGTACAGCTTGCTCGGTGCCCAGCTTTCGCCTGTCCCCGGATAGCGCTCGGGGTCACCGGCAGCGTGGAAAGCTTCGACGGCAACCTTGTGGGCCATGATGTGGTCCGGGTGCGGGTAGCCGCCGTTTTCGTCGTAGCTCACTATGACGTGCGGCTTGAAGTCGCGGACCAGGCGGACGAGTGGTGCCGCCGCCCGCTCAAGGGGCTGAAGCGCAAAGCAGCCGCTAGGCAGGGGTGGCAACGGATCGCCGTCGGGCAGTCCGGAATCCACGAAACCCAACCAACGCTGCTTGATTCCCAGGACCGCGGCAGCTTGCTTCATTTCCAAGCGGCGCGCGCCTGCCATGTCCCGCTTCGGGTGCGGAGCCGACTCCATGGCCGGGTTCTGGATGTCCCCGCGGGAACCGTCAGTGCACGTAGCCACCATGACCTCCACGCCGGAAGCCGCATACATCGCCATGGTTGCCGCGCCCTTGCTTGACTCGTCGTCCGGGTGTGCGTGGACGGTGAGCAGCCGGAGCTGCGTGTCGGGGCTGGTGGATGTGCTCATCCGGTACGGTTCCTCTTTCCGGGTAATGCTGTTCTGGGCTTGCTGATGGCTGTGAACTGATCAGGCATTTCTAACGCGTGCGACTCCGCTGTGTGCGGGGAGGCGCCGGAAGCCCACTAAACTGGGTGGGTGACTTCGGAAGACCCATCGGGCACGGCGCTGCCGGCAACTACCAGCCTAGCCAATCGCTACGGCAGCCAAAAGCGCGCCTTCGGAGGGAAAACCAAACGGAACATCGTCATTGCCGTCCTCCTTGTGGCCATCGGGCTCTTGTTTTGGGTCACCACGTCTTCCTCGCAGTCGTCTGTGTCCTTCAAGGACATCGGCTACAGCGCCACCGACGCCACCCAGCTGTCGGTCGATTTCCAGGTCACCAAGAACCCCGATGCCACGGCAAAATGCGCGGTCAAGGCCTTGGACTCCAAATTCGCAGTGGTCGGCTGGAAAGTCGTCGAGATCGGCCCGAATGCCCCCAAGGCCGGCGCCGACGGCGGCCAGACAACCGCCCAAAGGACCATCCTTCGCACCGAGTCCGAGGCCGTGTCCGCCGTCGTGGACAACTGCTGGATTGTCGACAGCAGCAAATAGCAAAGGTGTGACCCGCGACTCAGTGAGCTTGGGTTTGTCCACAGGATTGACTACACTGGATCAATACCTTAACCCCGCTGAGTTGGTTGCTGAGTTCCACGAGTGGCCTGCACCGGCGGGGTCTTTGCTTGTCAGATCCATAAGGAGAAGTCCGTGTCGACCACCAACAGCGCGCCTGCAGCTTGGCTTACCCAGGACGCATTTGACCGCCTGAAGGCAGAGCTGGACCACCTTTCCGGCCCCGGCCGTGCGGAGATCGTGCAGAAGATCGAAGCCGCCCGTCAGGAAGGCGACCTCAAGGAAAACGGCGGTTACCACGCCGCGAAGGAAGAGCAGGGCAAGATCGAGGCCCGCATCCGCCAGCTGACCGCGCTCCTGCGCGATGCGCAGGTCGGCGAAGCTCCGGCCGACGACGGAATCGTCGAGCAGGGCATGCTCGTCGTCGCTCGTATCGCCGGTGACGAAGAGACCTTCCTGCTCGGATCCCGCGAAATCGCCGGCGATTCCGATCTCAACGTCTTCAGTGAGAAGTCTCCGCTGGGCGTGGCGATCATGGGCCACAAGGAAGGCGACAAGATCAGCTACGTCGCCCCCAATGGCAAGGAAATTCCGGTGGAGATTGTTTCCGCCAAGCCGTTCGCTGGCTGATAGTTCCGCGAAACAACGACGCCGGCCCACCCCTTTGCGGGGCGGGCCGGCGTCGTTGTTTCCGCCCAACTGACTCGCAGTTGTTGTCGTTTTGACGCGTCAAAACGACAACAACTGCGAGCTAGTTGGGCTGGGCTACGGCGTTAGTTGGGCTGGGCTACGGCGAGGGGACGTGGGCGCAGCAGCACTGCGGCCACCACTCCCCCAATGGCCCCGCCAAGGTGCGCCTGCCAGGAGACGATCCCCATCACCATGGGCAGCAAGCCGAACAAGATGCTGCCATACGCCAGGAAAAGCACCACGGACAGCAGGATTTGCCACCAGCTGCGGTTGAAGAAGCCGCGCACCAGCAGGAACGTGAAGAGCCCGAAAACCAGGCCTGAAGCGCCCACTGTCACCCCTCCCCCGCCAATGAGCCACACCGCAAGGCCTGAGCCTAGCCAGCTAAACGCAAGAGCCGTCAGGAACACCCGGAGACCGGACAGGAACACCAGGAATCCGAAGATGACCAACGGCAGCGCATTGGACAGGAGATGGCCGAAATTGGCATGGAGCAAGGGGAACGTCAGGATGTCGAAAACCCCGTCCACGCTCCGCGGCCGCAGCCCGAAGATGACGTTGAGGCTGTGCGACATCAAGGTGTTGACCAGTTCGATCACAGCCAACAGCGCCACGAAGCCACCCATGAACAGCAATCCGCCCCTGGCGCGCACGGCCAGTGAATCCTTGGCCGGTATCCGGCCGTCCCCGTTGCCGTGAAGCGCCATGGTCAGAAGCCCGTCAGTGCACCACGATCGGGTGGAAGCCCTCGGCGCGAAGGGCTGCCAGGACCTGCTCACTGTGCTCGTGGCCTTTGGTTTCCAGGTTGACGGTGATGGAGACGTCGCCCATGCTGATCGCGCCGCCCACCCGGGTGTGGTCCAAGCCGGTCACATTGGCATCGTTTTCGGCGATGATGCGGGCGATCGTGGCCAAGGAACCGGGCCGGTCATCCAGCATCATGCGCACGGTCATGTACCGTCCCGCCGCCGAGAGGCCGCGCTGGATCACCTTGAGCATCAGCATGGGGTCGATGTTGCCGCCGGAAAGGATGACGGCGGTGGTCCCCGGGTTTTCGATCTTGCCGTCCATGAGGGCCGCGACGCCGACAGCACCGGCCGGCTCGACCACCATCTTGGCGCGCTCCAGCAGGAAGATGAGCGCCCGTGCCAAGGAGTCTTCGCTCACGGTCACGACGTCGTCCACGAGTTCGCGGATGATGCTGAACGGCAGCTGGCCGGGGCGCCCGACGGCGATGCCATCCGCCATGGTGGAAACCTTCTTGAGCGGCACCAAGGCATCGGCGGCGAGCGACGGCGGGTAGGCGGCCGCGTTCTCAGCCTGTACGCCGATGATCCGGATCTCCCGGCCCAGTTCCCTGGCCCTTGCCTTGACGGCCACTGCGACGCCGGCGAGCAGGCCGCCGCCGCCAACTCCCATGAGGATGGTGTCGACGTTGGGGACTTGATCCAGGATTTCGAGCCCGACGGTGCCCTGGCCCGCCACGACGTCGACGTTGTCGAAGGGGTGGACAAAGACGGCACCTGTTTCGTCCGCGTAGCGCTGGGCCTCGGCCAGGGCCTCATCGACGTTGTGTCCGTGCAGGACAACTTCGGCGCCGTGGCTGCGGGTCGCAGCAAGCTTCGGAAGCGCTACACCGAGCGGCATGTAGATCCGCGCCTTGATTCCCAGGCTTTTCGCCGCCACCGCAACGCCTTGTGCATGGTTGCCTGCCGAAGCCGCGACCACGCCGCGCTTCTTTTCCTCGGCAGACAAGCGCGCCATGCGCACGTAGGCACCACGGACCTTGAAGGAACCTGCCCGCTGGAGGTTCTCGCATTTGAAGAAGACCTCTCCGCCTACCATCGCTCCGAGAGCCCGCGAGGACTCGATGGGGGTCTTGGTAATAATGCCCTCGAGCAGCTCCCGCGCCTTAAGGACATCGTCCAGGGTGACGGGCAGGGTATCGAGGGTATTCACGGGTTAGTCTCCTTTGTTGGTGTGCTCTGCGGCATCCTTGGGGAATGTCCGTTCCGCAGCCGCGTGCTGACCTGCGGCACCTTCGCCGCTGTTGGACCGTGCGCCCGCATTGGTGCCGGGACGGCGGATCTCCTTGATGGTGGGTTCCTCATCGGAGTCCGGTGGTGCAATCCCTGCGCCGGCGTACGCCGTCATCAGTCCTTCATCATGTTCCCACGTCCGCGCTGCAATATAGCGAACCGCCGTATTTGCTACGGCGAGGAGCGGGACGGCAAAGAGCGCTCCCGGGATTCCGGCCAGGTAGGAACCGGCTGCGACCGACAAGATCACGGCGACAGGGTGCAACGATACTGCTTTGCCCATGATGAGCGGCTGGAGGATATGGCTTTCGAGCTGTTGCACGAACAGCACGATGGCCAGCATGACGAGCGCGTTGACGGGACCATTGGCCACCAAGGCCAGGAGCACGGCGATGGCTCCCGTCACGAGGGCACCGACCACAGGGATGAATGAACTGATGAACACCAGGACACCCAGCGGCAGGGCGAGGGGAACCTGGATAATCGCTGCGCCGACGCCGATCCCCACAGCGTCCACGAACGCGACGAACATCTGGATGCGCACGTAGCTGACCATGGACGACCAACCGCGCCGGCCGGCGCCGTCGGCCGCCGCGCGTGCAGTCCTGGGCAGGAGCCCGACGATGAACCGCCAGATCCTGGATCCCTCCAGAAGGAAGAAGATCAGGATGAAGAGGGCCAGGACCATGCCCGCGGCAAAATGCCCGGCGGTACTACCGAACGACAGGGCACCACTGAGGATGCTGCTGCTGTTGTTCTGCAGGGCCGAGGTGGCGCTCTGGATGTAAGTGTCGATCTGGTCCGCAGTGAGATGCAGCGGTCCGTCAGCGAGCCACGCCTGGATTTGCTGGATGCCGGTAAGCGCTTCCTGCCACAGCTCGCCGAATCCCACAGCGAGCTGCCTGCCCACCAACGCCAGGGCTCCCGCAATGACCCCGAGGAACCCCACCACCGTGACGGCAACGGCCGCTCCATGCGGCATCCTGAGCTTCCTGAGCCACCCCGTGACCGGATAGAGCAAGCCGGCAAGAAGGGAGGCGACCATGAGCGGGATGATCAGGAAGCTGACCTTCCCCAACAGCCAAATAAGGGCTCCAACGACCACCAATATGAGGCCCACCCGCCAGGCCCAGGCGGCAGCGATCCGCACTCCATACGGGATGTCCTGCGCAATGTGATGCTCGGATACCGGCCTGGGCACGGTCGAAACGGGGTCACTTGATGGCGTGGCGTCCTGGGCTGGCGTCATTCACCCATAATTCCGCAGGGAGTGCCGGATGGGAAACGCATCTACAGCGCGCCCACGATTCCCCACCTCATGGTGAAGGTCTCCCCTGGTTCAAGCCACCGGAGGCCCTTCCCCGAGTTGAAGGCGTTCGCCGGACCGGTCATGGGCTCGATCGCAACGGCCTTCGAGCGGCCCGGAAAAGTATCCGTGACGAAAACGTGGACGTAGGCGCAGTTTTCGTCCTGCTCCAGGGAGACGCTCCGGCCATCCGGCGCCGACAGCGTTTGGCTGGCGATCCCGCCGTCGAACTCCAGATCCGTGAACGCCACATCGACATCCAGGCCGCCCACGCTCCGGCCGCCGCCAAAATCGAAATCACCGTCGACGGCCACCGAACTCCGCGGAATCAGGCGCTCGTCGGCCACGAGCCGCGTGCCTGCGTGGACAGTCAGGACCATCTCCTCCGGCGGAACGTCCCCCACGCGCAAGTATGGGTGCGCCCCAAGCACGAAGGGCGCGGGTGCCGCCGAATCATTGATGAAGCTCTGGGAGACCCGCAGTGCGAGCCCGGCGTCGATCTCGTAACGTACCTGGTGCCGGGCCAGGAAGGGGTAGCCATGCTGCGGGAAGATCACGGCTTCGAGGGTCACGGAGAATTGGTCTTCCGCAACGAGGGCGTAGGACGAGTTGCGCAAGAGCCCGTGGCTCGCGTTGTTGCGGGACACCTCCGTGATGTCCAGTTGCTGCTTCTTGCCGTCGAGATACCAGATCCCGTCCTCGATCCGGTTTGCCCACGGAGCCAGGGTAATTCCGGTAGCGCCGGGCGGAAGTTGCCCGTCGCCGTAGCTCTCGGTGAGCTGGACGCCGTCGCGGCTGAACAGCCGCAAACCTGCGGCGAGCTCGGTGACCACGGCGAGTGCGTCGCCGCGGTGGATCTCGAATTGGCGTCCGCTGGCAAAGCGGCGGGATACAGTCTCTTCGCCCGGCGCGGAAAACGGTGTTGTGGGAGGCATGGCACCACCGTACTGCATCCCGCGTGTTGTTTGATTCCATCGCCAATGTTCAATTTTGTTAGTTATTTTGCCTTTTTGAGCACTCTGTGACACCATAAATCCATGACTCGCCTTACCAGCACACGTCTCGCCGATGGCCGGGAGCTGATCTATTTCGACGACGCCGGCTCGCCGGAGCGCGATCCCGGCTCGCTGACGGATCACCGTGAGCTGCCGCCCCGGGCTGATCCGGGCGAGCTGCGCTACGACGCGCTGAGCGGCGAGTGGGTCGCCGTCGCGGCACACCGCCAAGGCCGCACCCATCTGCCGCCCGCGGACCAATGCCCGATCTGCCCCACCACGCCCGCGAACCCGTCGGAAATTCCCGCGCCGGACTACGACGTCGTGGTTTTCGAGAACCGTTTCCCCTCACTGGGCCCGGCGGTCGGGACGATTCCAGGCACCCCTGCTTGGGGAACGGCAGGCCCCGCCTACGGCCGCTGCGAAGTTGTCTCGTTCACCCCCAGCCACACCGGATCCTTTGCCGAGCTTGGCGAAACCAGGGCGCGCACGGTCATTGAGGCGTGGGCGCACAGGACCGAGGCACTCAGCGCGCTCCCTGGAATCCAGCAGGTGTTTCCGTTCGAAAACCGGGGTGCGGACATTGGGGTAACGCTCCACCACCCGCACGGACAGATCTATGCCTACCCCTACGTCACCCCGCGGGCGGCAAGCCTTGGCGCCGCTGCCAGCCGGCACTTCGACAACTCCAAGGGCCGGGAATCGCTGACGTCCTCGATCCTCAAGGCCGAACGGCAGGACGGGAGCCGCATGGTACTCGAAGGCGAGCACTTCAGTGCCTACGTGCCGCTCGCCGCCCGCTGGCCGCTGGAGGTGCACCTGGTCCCGCATCGCCAAGTTCCCGACCTCGCAGCCTTGAGCGGCGAAGAACGTGACGAACTGGCCCATGTCTACCTTGAGTTGCTCAAGCGCATGGACGCCTTGTATCCAACTCCGACGCCGTACATTTCCGCGTGGCACCAGGCACCCCTCGATGCTGCCTTGAGGCCGTCCGGCCACCTGCACCTGCAACTCACCTCCCCGCGCCGTGCCGCCGACAAGCTCAAGTACCTTGCCGGTTCCGAGGCGGCCATGGGAGCCTTCATCAACGACACCACGCCCGAATCCGTGGCAGAACGGCTGCGCGCCGTCGCCAGCCATTCGCAGCGCGCTATTCCCGAAGGGGCACCAGCATGACCTCCACTCCCGACGCCCCAGCGGTGAGCGCCCTGTCCGGGCTTTTCGAGTCGACCTTCGGTTCAGCCCCCGACGGCGTATGGCAGGCACCGGGACGCGTTAACCTGATCGGCGAGCATACCGATTACAACGAGGGTTTCGTGTTGCCTTTCGCGATCAACAAGACCGCGAAGGTTGCAGTCCGGATCCGCCATGATTCACGCGTCCGGCTGCTGTCCACCTTCGGCGAGCAGGGCCTCGTCGAAGCCGACGTGGACATGTTGGTTCCGGAAGCGGCCAAGGGCTGGACGAAGTATCCGCTCGGCGTGGCCTGGGCCTTGCAACAGCGCGGCATCCTTGTCCCGGGCTTCGATCTCCTCATGGATTCGGATGTCCCCCTTGGCGCGGGACTGTCCTCCTCGCACGCCATCGAATGCGCAGTCATCTCGGCCCTCAACGAGCTGACTGGCGCGGGACTCGGCGCCGAAGACATGGTCCTCGCAACGCAGAGGGCCGAAAACGACTTCGTGGGCGCCCCCACCGGAATCATGGACCAGTCAGCGTCACTTCGCGGGTCAAAGGGCCATGCAGTCTTCCTGGACTGCCGCGACCAGAGCGTACAGCTCGTTCCCTTCGACGCCCAGGAAGCCGGGCTCGTGCTGCTGGTCATCGACACCAAGGTCTCGCATTCGCATGCGGACGGCGGCTATGCCTCCCGTAGGGTTTCCTGCGAATTGGGCGCCCAGGTACTGGGAGTCCCGGCCCTTCGCGACGTTGGCATCGGCGATCTGGAGGAAGCCAGCGGCCTCCTGGACAGCACGACTTTCCGACGCGTGCGGCACATCGTCACGGAGAACGACCGCGTGTTGCAGACCGTGGAACGGCTCACGACGGACGGACCCGCCCACATCGGCAGGCTCCTGGATGCGAGCCATGCGTCCATGCGCGATGACTTCGAGATCTCGTGCCCGGAACTCGATCTCGCGGTGGAAACCTCCCGCGCCCACGGCGCCATCGGTGCCCGGATGACAGGAGGCGGTTTCGGCGGCTCAGCTATCGCCCTCACCCCGGTGGGCCATGAGCAGGATGTGCGCGACGCCGTCGTACGCGCCTTCGCGGCGGCCGGTTTCACGACGCCGGACATCTTCACCGTGACTCCGGCCGCCGGGGCCACACGCCTCGCCTGACTCCAGTCCGTTCGCCGCCTTCGGCGAGCGGGCCCCGGCGTAAGCTGGGGGCATGACTGAGGCCGTCATCGTTTCCACCGCCAGAAGCCCCATTGGACGGGCCTTCAAGGGGTCCCTCAAGGACGAACGTCCTGACGACCTCGCGGCGGCGATGGTGACTGCTGCGCTGGCAAAAATTCCGGCATTCGATCCGGGAGCACTCGATGGCCGTGGCCTCGATGACCTCTACCTTGGCTGCGCCGAGCCCAGTGGCGAAGCCGGTTCGAACATGGCCCGGGTGGTGACCGTCCTGGCAGGCCTGGACACTGTCCCCGCGGCCACGATCAACCGCTTCTGCGCCTCGAGCCTGCAGACCCTGCGGATGGCGTTCCACGCGATCAGCTCCGGGGAAGGCCATGCCTTCGTCTCGGCGGGGGTTGAGTCGGTGTCCCGTTACCAGAGCTGGGTCGGGGCAGGGGAAACGGACACCAGCCTGCATAACCCCCTGTTTGAAGCGGCGCGTGCCCGCACGGCGGCCCGGGCCGCGTCCAACACGCCGTGGACGGATCCCCGCATGGGCGGACGGATGCCGGACGTCTACATCGCGATGGGACAGACAGCCGAGAACGTCGCCACGAGCCACGGAATCAGCCGGGCGGAGCAGGATCTGTGGGCGGTCCGGAGCCAGAACCGCGCTGAGGCGGCCATTGCCTCCGGTTTCTACGCCCGGGAGATCACGCCGTACACCCGCAAGGACGGCACCGTGGTGGAGCGCGACGATTCACCCCGCGCCGGCGTCACCCTTGAAGCCGTCAGCGCCTTGGAGCCGGTCTTCCGCAAGGAAGGGACCGTGACCGCGGGGAATGCATGCCCGCTCAACGATGGCGCCGCCGCCGTCGTGGTCATGAGCGATTTCAGGGCCCGGGAGCTTGGCCTCGAACCGCTGGCACGCATCGTCTCCACAGGCGTCAGCGCACTTTCCCCGGAGCTCATGGGCATGGGACCCGTGGAATCGTCCCGCCGGGCCCTGGCCTTGGCGGGGCTGAGCATGGCAGACATTGACCTCGTGGAACTCAACGAAGCCTTCGCCGTCCAGGTGGTGGCGAGCGCCCGCGAGCTAGGCATCGATCCCGAGAAGCTCAACGTTCATGGCGGCGCCATCGCCCTTGGCCACCCGTTTGGCATGACAGGCGCCCGAATGACCACTACCTTGCTCAATGGCCTCCGCGAACGGGATGGCACCTTGGGACTGGCGACCCTCTGCGTCGGTGGCGGACAGGGCATGGCGGTGGTCTTCGAACGGCTGTCGTAAGCCGCTCGAAGACCTCCCCGCGTTAGTCGTCGCCGCGCAGGATCGCCAGTAGGCGGATGATCTCCACGTAGAGCCACACGAGTGTGACGGTCAGGCCGAAAGCGGCCGTCCAGGAGTATTTCTCCGGAGCACCCTGCCGGACACCCTGTTCGATGCTCGTGAAGTCCATGACGAGGGAGAACGCGGCCAGGCCGATAGCCAGGATGCCGATGAAAACGCCCAACGGGATGCCGAAGATGTGCACGCTGCTGCTCAGGCCGAACGGCGACTGGACGGCGCCGGTCCACACCAGGACCATGTTGATGACTGCGAAGACGAGGTAGCCGAGCGTGGCGATCATGAAGAAGCGAATTGCCTTGGGTGTGGCGCGCACCTTGCCGCTCTTGAAGAGAGCCAACGTTACGCCGAAGACGGCAAGGGTGCCGATGACTGCCTGCAGGCCAACGCCCGGGAACATGCCATCCAGGAGGCGGGTCAGGCCTCCGAGGAACAAGCCCTCAAGGCCGGCGTAAGTCAGGATCAGTGCCGGGGACGGCTGCTTCTTGAAGGAGTTGACCATGCCCAGGGCGAAGCCGCCCAACGCGCCGACAATCATGAGGAGACTTGCCGTGCCGGGAGCCACGAACAACGTGACGGCTGCGCCAAGCAACAGCACCGCAAGGCAGGCTGCCGTCTTGACGATGACGTCGTCGAAAGTCATACGGCCGGTCTCGGCCGGACCGGCTGCGGGCTGGTTGTACATCTGCTGCAGCTGATCGCTGGTCATCTGCGGCTGTGCCGCCCAGGCGGGCTGGCCGTACTGGGGCTGGCCGTACTGGTTCTGGCCGTGGGAGTAGCTGGGAACAGGCGGAGCCTGTGTGGCTCCACGGAAATTCTTTCCGTTGAAGATCGGGTTGCCGCCGAGTGCCATGGTGGGTGTCCTTCTTGCCGTGGGTGCGAAGTGATAGTTCACGCTACCAATTCCCACGCTTAGTCCGCACCGAAAGTTCCACCGCCGCTGATGCCGGCACCCTGTTTGTTGTGAGGGTGCCGGCACATGCGGCTATCCGACGCCGAGGTACGCTTCCTTGACCGCCGGGTTGGCGAGCAGTTCCTTGCCGGTTCCCCTGTGCGTAATTGACCCGGTTTCCAGGACAAAAGCACGGTGAGCACGGGCGAGGGCCTGGTTGGCGTTTTGCTCCACCAGAAGCACCGTGGTGCCTTGGTTGTTGATCTCGGTGACAATCTTGAAGATCTGGCGGATGAACTGCGGAGCAAGCCCCATGGAAGGTTCATCCAACAGCAACAGCTTGGGGTTGGACATCAGCGCCCGGCCAATCGCGAGCATCTGTTGTTCCCCACCGCTCATGGTGCCGCCGAACTGCTTGATGCGCTCCTTCAACCGTGGAAACAAGTCGAAGACGCGCTCCAAATCGTCTGCCACCTTGGTCCGGTCCTTGCGGCCGTAGGAACCCATGTCAAGGTTCTCCTCCACCGTCATGCCAGGGAAGATTCCGCGTCCCTCAGGGGCTTGCGAAATTCCTTGGACGACTCGGATGTGCGCTTTCATCCTGGTGATGTCCTGCCCGGCGAAGGTGATGGAGCCAGCCGAGGGAGTCAGCAATCCGGAGATGGTCCTCATGGTGGTGGTTTTGCCGGCACCATTGGCACCGATGAGCGAGACGATTTCGCCCTCATCCACGCTGAATGACATGTCCGAAATGGCTTGGATCCGGCCGTAGTGGACGGAAACGTTCTTCAGCTCAAGCAAGGTCATCTTCAGGCTCCCCGAGATAGGCGGAAATAACTTTCGGGTCGTCGCGGATAATCTTGGGCAAGTCATCCGCGATCTTTTTCCCGAACTCCAGGACCACGATCCGGTCGGTCACGCCCATGACCAACTTCATGTCGTGCTCAATGAGCAGGACCGTGTAGCCGTCGTCACGGATGGTCCGGATCAGGGCCATGAGGTCTTCTTTTTCCGCGGGATTGAACCCGGCCGCAGGCTCATCCAGGCACAGGACCTTAGGGTCTGTGGCCAGTGCCCGCGCGATTTCCAGGCGACGCTGGTACCCATAAGGAAGGTGCCGCGACAAGAAATGGGCATGATCAGCGATGCCGACGAACTCAAGCAGTGCCATGCCGCGATCAATCGCGGTTTTCTCTTCCCGGACATGGGTGGGCAGACGCAGGAGTGCCCCGCCGACACTCGTGCGGTGGCGTGCATCGAGACCAACAACCACGTTTTCCAAAGCGGTCATCTCACCAAAAAGGCGGATGTTCTGGAAGGTCCTGGCCAAGCCTCGCCTGGTGATCCGGTGCTGCGGCAGTCCGTTGAGCAATTGGCCTTCCAATAAGACCTTTCCGGACGTCGGCTTGTACACGCCTGTCATGGCGTTGAAACACGTGGTTTTGCCGGCACCGTTAGGACCAATCAAGCCGAGGATTTCGCCTCGGTTGATATCGAAAGTGACATTGTCCAAAGCCGTCAGGCCACCGAACTTGATCGTCAGGTCTTGGACCTGGACCAAGGCTTCGCCCACCTTGGTGACAATGTCCCTCTCAGGCGCTACCTTCCCGGCGACGTCAAGGTCCACACCCTGCTCCTTGAGTGCTTCCACATCAATATCCGGTTCAATTGCTTCACTCATTGTCAGCCCCCTTTCCCGGTTCCAAAACGACTTTGCCCGAAGGAGGGATGTCGCCTACGGCGCCCTTGAGCTTGTTGTAAGCCAAGCGTCCGTACGCGAGGAGGCTCTGGCGTGCCGGCAGGAGACCGCCGGGGCGGAAAATCATGATGACCACCAGCGCCGCACCAAAGATCAAATACTTGAACTCCGCAATCGCGGTAAAGCGGAGCGGAATATATGCCACCAACGCACCGCCAAGAATCGCACCAACCTTGTTTCCCGTGCCGCCCATGACAACAGCAGCGACGAACAGGATTGAGGTGGCGATGTCGAATTTCTGGTTGTTCACAAAACCCACCTGGCCGGCGAACAATGCACCCGAGAGTCCGCCCACGGAAGCACCAATCGCGAAGGCCCACACCTTGTACTTGAACGTCGGGACGCCCATGATTTCCGCGGCGTCTTCATCTTCACGGATGGCAATCCACGCGCGTCCCACGCGGCTGCGCTCCAGGTTTCCGGCGGCCAAGAGCACCAGAATGATGATGGTCAGCGTCAACCAGTACCACGGAGTTCCGCTCGAGTTCAGGAAGATTGGCTGGCCGCTTGAATCCGTTCCCGGAGGGTGGCCGACGTTCTGGAAACCAACTTGGCCTTTCATCGCCGGAATAATGGTGGCCAAAATGCGCACGATCTCGCCGAAGCCCAGCGTGACAATAGCCAGGTAGTCGCCGCGGAGGCGAAGAGTAGGCACACCCAGGACCACGCCAAAGAACATGGCGACCGCCATAGCCAGCGGCAGCGTCCACAAGTAGGGAATGTGCACATACGGAGAATCCGGGCTGGTAAACATTGCTGCCGTGTATGAACCCAGGGCAAAGAATGCCACGTAGCCCAAGTCAAGGAGGCCCGCATAGCCGACCACCACGTTCAAGCCCACAGCCACCAGGGCATAGACGGACATTTGCGCGAGTGCAATTTGCCAATTGTTGCCCGGTTCCGTCGTGATCAGCGGCGGATTGAGGATGGGAAGCAAGTACGCAATGACAACGACGACGATCAGGATCAACCATTGGGTTTGGCGCGGGAGCGCATTCCATTTGTCACTTAGTCCGGGGAACCAGCCTTTGCGCTGCCGCATCTTGGCTTCGCGGTCGGCAATCTCCTGCGCTGAAGCATCATCGGGAATAAGCGTGGGGCCGTCTGTTGTGCTCATGCCTTACTCTTTCCAAGCGAGCTACCCAAGACACCTTCGGGTCGCACAATCAATACCAACACCAGGACCACGAACGCGACAACGTCCGTCCATTGGGAACTACCCAGGAGCACCTGGCCGTAGTTGCCAATCAAACCGATCAGCAGGCCGCCCAGCAAAGCACCGCGCACATTGCCGATGCCTCCGAGGACAGCGGCCGCGAAGGCTTTGACGCCGAGGATGAATCCGCCGTTGTATTGCACGCCGGACGGGATTTTCATGACGTAGAACAAGGCAGCTGCTCCGGCCAGGATCCCGCCGATGATAAAGGTCGTCACGATGATCTTTTCCTTGTTGACACCCATCAAAGTTGCGGTATCCGGGTCCTGCGCCACGGCACGGATGCCTCGGCCGGTGCGGGACCGCCTAATGAACTGATCAGTGGCGATCATGAGGATAATCGCAGCGACGACAATAACCACCTGCTGCGAATCGACGATGGTCCCGAAGACGTCGAAAATAGCGAGCGGCCGGAACATCGTGAGCGCAGCCTCCGGGCTCGGTCCGCGCCACCAGTAAATGGTGTACTGAATGGCGAAGGAAACACCGATGGCGGTAATCAAGAATGCCAGGCGGGGCGCCTTGCGCTGCCGCAAGGGTTTATAAGCCACCCGTTCCACGATCACTGCCATCAAGGCTGAGGCGATAATCGCGACGACGAGGGCGAGGACAAGGTTTCCCACGATGGCCCAAAAACCCAGCCTCGGAGCAGAGGGACCGAAATTCAGGGCGCTGAGGGTAAAGAACACTCCGTAACAGCCCGTGATGAACACTTCGGAGTGGGCAAAGTTGATGAGGTTGAGAACGCCGTAGACGAGGGTGTAACCGAGGGCAACCAACGCATAAATTGCCCCGAAGGTCAACCCGTCAAAGGTGGAACTCCAGAAGTTTTGGGTGAACGAGTTTACGTCGAAGGTGATCCACGTGTCGTCCACGGGAACCGAGTGGAGCAGGTTGGGAATTACTTCACTGATCATGGCACTTCCTGATGTAATCAAAAGAAATGCTGGGGGTCGGCATGGATGCTAACCCCCAGCATTCATCTGGGCTCGGTGTTATTTTCCGATGACGCCGATGGGAACGATCTTGCCGTTCTCAACTTTGTAGCCGTAAACATCAGGCGTTGCCAGTTCGCCGGTTGCATCCCACTTGTAGTGCTTCGACAGACCGTCTGCATCGTAGGACTTGACCCAGGAGAGAAGGTCCGCGCGGGACTGCTTGCCCTTGTCGATACCTGAGAGCAGGACCGTGGCTGCGTCGTAACCTTCAATGGAGTAGGTTCCGGGTTCTGCGTTGGCCAGCTTCTTGTACTCGGACTCGAAGCTCGGGATCAGCTCGCCGGGGATGCACGGGCAGGTGAAGTATGAGTTCGACGACGCGTCGCCGGCCTGCTTGATGAACTGGTCATCCTTCACGCCATCCGGACCCACGAAGGAGCCGGTAAATCCCTTTCCAACCAGCTGCTGGTCGAAGGGAGCACCTTCTGCGTAGTAGCCGGCGTAGTAGACGGTGTCTGCCTTGGCGTTCATGATCTTGGAAATCACGGCCGAGAAGTCCTTCTGGCCAGTGACGACCTTGTCGGACCCCACCATCGCGGAGCCAAGGGCCGCGGACGTTGTGGTTCCCAGACCGATGCCATAGTCAGAGTCATCCTGGACGAGGTAGACCTTCTTTGCCTGCAGCTTGTCCGTGAGGAACTTCGCCGCCGCCGGACCCTGGACGGCGTCATTGCCGAGGGCGCGGAAGAAGGTGGTCCAGCCGTTCTTCGTCAGGCTCGGGTTGGTTGCGGAGGGCGTGATGTGCACCAAGCCCTTCTGCTCGAAGATGTTGCCGGTGGCCTTGGATTCTCCCGAGAAGGGCAAGCCCACCACTCCGATGATGTCCGACTCGGACACGATCTGCGTTACCGGGCCAGTGGCCTTGTTCGGATCGCCTTCAGTATCGAATTTCTTGAACTGGACCTGGCAGCCGGGGTTCGCGGTGTTGTGCTGGTTGATGGCCAGCTGGATGCCGTTGAAGATGTTGATACCCAGCTGGGCGTTGGGTCCTGTCTCGGCACCGGCATAGGCAAGGGTGGTGGTTGACGGGCATGTTCCTTTGCCATCGCCTGCAGGCAAAACAGCTCCGGCAGGAACGTCGACTTTGGAAATCGCAGGGATATTGATCCTGCCGCCGCCACCCGAGGTCTCTGTGCCGCTAGGGGCCGTCTGATTCGCACAGCCCGCCACTAGCATGCCAAGGGTGGCTGCTGCTGCAATCGCCGAAATGACTTTCTTCCTGTACATAAATAGCCTCCGCGGTGCGTCTGATTCGTGGTCATTCGCCCGAAGTCACTTTCACTTCGAACATGTTCCATGAGAGTACTACCAAATATGTGTCCTGGAACACATATATGCAGGTCAGGATCTAATAACGGTGGATCACCCCCCTGCCCGGACAACCCTTCGTATGAACGCGGGGTTAAATTCCTGTCACGGCACAAGCTGGCGCAACACGGGGGGCGGCACGGTTCGCATCTCGCGTGCGTGCCCCAGGTGGGACTCGAACCCACAACACGCGGATTTTAAGTCCGCTGCCTCTGCCAATTGGGCTACTGGGGCGCCCGGATAATGGTAACCCAGTGCACTCCCCTCTTTGGTCTCAGAGCCCGTGGAACGGCGCGGCATAACGAAAGGTTCCGCCGACGCCGTCGGGCCATGCTTTGAGGGGCAACAGCTGGAAATGGTCTCCCCACCCGGCGTCGGGGGCCATCACGCCCAGCTTTCGGGCGGGTAGAAATCCGAAGCGCGGGTAGTACCCGGTACTGCCCAGCAGGGCGATGCCAGGTTCGCCCGCATCGTCGGCCCGTCGCGCGGTTTCCCGCAAGAGCGCAGATCCGATGCCGCGCCGCTGCAAGTGCGGCTGGACGCTGATGGGGCCCAGCCCCAAAAGCCGGAGCTCCCCGATCCAGCCGCGGGTACTGATGACGTGGCCTACGACCTCACCGGCAATCTCGGCCACGATGCTGAACTCCGGCAGGTACTCATCGCAGTCGAAGAGTTCACGCAGCAGCGTCGCTTCGGCCGGGACTCCTTCGACGGGCAGCCAGGTGGCCGGGCTGGTGGAAAAGGCGGCAGCCGTGAGCGCCAGTACGGACTCGCGGTCGGCCGGCCTCTCCGTTCGAAGCACTACGCCTTGGCCCAGCAGTCCAAGCACTTCCATGGCGTGCCCGCGTTCGGCGGAGGGAACCAACAGGTGGTCGTGATGGAATCCGGCCAGGACGTTGCAGCTGATACCGGCTGCCGTGAGGGCCGAGCTGACTGCCGCGGTGAGCCCCACAGCCTCGAGCGCGGAGTGGATTTGAAGAGTGATCCACGCCGCCACGAAATCGTAGGACAGTCCCAGGCGCCCGGCTTCCTCTCGGCGCAGCACCACGGTGAGGCCTTCCGCTTCGCGGACAGCGGCTTCGATATTGCCTTCAAGCGGTTTACCGTGCGGCCACAATGCGTACACGTAGTCGCCGTCTCGAAGCACGGGGTGCATGGATCTCAGGAGAGTCGTCAGATCGCTTTCGCCAGCCATGCTGCAAGTCTAGGACCCGCCGATAAACGACGACGGCGGCCGCCTCCCGCGTGGGAGACGGCCGCCGTCGGCGGGACTACTTGGCGTTCGCTACTTGGCGTCAGCCGTGACCGGAGCCTTGGCCTCGGCGGGCTCAGCGGCCGGCGCGGGTGCGGCGGCCGGCTTGGGAGCCGGGGTGGCCGCGGCCACGAAGGCTCCGCGCGGGTTGTCGAGGTCCAGGAGCTGGGTGGTGTCGCGGCCCATGGTCATGCCCAGGAGCCAGTTGAAGATCACGCGGACCTTGCGCTCACCGGTGGGGATGGCCAAGCCGTGGTAGCCGCGGTGGGCCAGCCACGCGAGTCCCCCCTTGAGGCCGATACGGCCCAGGATGTTGATGTTGGCAACGCCCTTCCATTCGCCGAAGCCGGCAACCGCACCGAGGTTCTTGTGCTTGTAGTCGGCCATGGGCTTGTCCCAGCGGGAGGCCCACAGGTTCTTGGCGAGGCGCTTGGCCTGGCGCAGTGCGTGCTGGGCGTTGGGAACGCAGGTGCCGTCCGGCAGGCCGCTGCCGGTGAGGTCCGGAACGGCAGCGATATCGCCGGCCGCCCAGGCGTTGTCGATGATGCCTTCGTCGCCTGCAATGCGGAGGTCCGGGAGGACACGGACACGTCCGCGCGGCTCGAGCGGGAAATCGGTGGAGCGGATCATCGGGTTGGCCTGCACGCCGGCCGTCCACACGAGGGTGTCGGCTTCGAACTCCTGGGCAGGGGTCTTGTCCGGCAGGTTGATGAGCTTGAGGCTGCCCTCTGCGTTGTCGAGGGAGGTGTTAAGCAGGACCTCGATGCCGCGGCTGCGCAGGTGTTCAACAACCCACTCGGCCTGGGCTGCGGTGACCTCGGGCATGATGCGGCCCATGGCTTCGACAAGAACGAAGCGGACTTCTTCCTGGCGGATGCGCGAGTTGTTCTTGACGGCAGCGCGGGCGAGGTCTTCCATCTCGGTGATGCACTCGATACCGGCGAAACCGCCACCCACGACCACGAAGGTCAGGGCCTTGGCGCGCTCGGCGGCGTTCGTCATCGTAGAGGCGAGCTCGATGCGCTCAAGGACCTTGTTTCGCAGGGCGACCGCTTCTTCGATGGTCTTCAGGCCAATGCCTTCGTCAGCGAGGCCCTTGATGGGGAAGGTGCGGGTAATGGCGCCGGCGGCAACCACGACGTCGAAGTACGGGATCTCGAAAGGCTCTCCACCGTCGGCCGGAGCAACAACGGCGGTGCGGTTCTGGTGGTCGATGCTGGTGACGCGGCCCTGGATGAGTTCCGTCTGCTTGAGGTGCTGGCGGTGCGAGATGACGGCGTGGCGTGCCTCGATGTTGCCGCCGGCCACTTCGGGGAGGAAGGGCTGGTAGGTCATGTAGGGAAGCGGATCAACGACGGTGACGATGCCGCCGGCGTTCGCGATCTTCTTCTGCAGCTTGAGTGCTACGTACAGGCCGACGTATCCGCCGCCGACAACGAGAACACGGGGACGGTCAATGAGCTCAGGGGTGGTTGCCATAAGAATAGAGTACAGCACCTTGTGAAAATCTTCACTAACTATTTCCCGAAGCTACGCACCAGCGCCGGAGGCTATTTCGGGCCGCTCGGATCCACGACGTCCACCACGCCGGTCGCGGGTTCGTCGGGCAGTTCCGGGGAGGCCCGGTAGGCGCGCCTCAATTGGACGGAGGCGCCCGCAACGATCGCCACGAAAAGCGAACCAAAGCCGATGACCACCGCGGCCGGAACCGCAGTGTCGGCCTGCGAGGGCGCCTTCGCCGCAGGAACTGTGGGATCCGCCAAAGTGGCTGCGGGGATGCTCGGCTTCGACGTTGACTGAGGCGTGGGGCTGCTGAGGTCCCCGCGCCGATGCACCCGGATCCATTCCGCAATGGATCCCACCGGATTGCTCGCCACCTCGGGCACATCGGCTTTCAGGGCCGCCTCGGCGTTGAGGATGCCGTAGCCATAGATGGGGTCCTTGCCGGGCGCCCCTGCATCCACGGCCGTCGACACAATCCTGTTGATGACCTGTTTGGCGCTCATATCCGGCCATTTCGAGCGGATAAGCGCCGCGACGCCGGAGACGATCGGCGCGGAGCCGGACGTGCCGGCCCAATCTTCATAGCTCCCCCCGGGCAGGCCACCCACCAGCTTTTCCGCCGGTGCCGAGACGCCGATGCTGATTCCCTGCGAAGAGGCATCGACGCTGGCCGTACGGTTCCGGTCGAGTCCTGCCACGGTCAGTACCCCCGGAATCGTGGCGGGCGCGCCCACCTGGACGTTTCCGCCGATCCGGTTGCCCGCCGCAGCCACGATCACCACGTCCTTTTGTTCGGCATAGAGGAACGCCGCGTCCCAGCTTTGGGGCCAATCAGGCGAGGTGCTGCCGAGGGAAATATTGATGACCTTGGCGCCGTTGTCCACTGCCCATCGAACAGCTTCGGGAATCTGTTCCTGGTCCGTCTTGCCCGCGGGATTCGGCGAACCGAGCCAAGCGGAGACGGACAAGATCTCGGCCTCGGGGGCGACGCCGACGATTCCGTCCGGGCCAACACTGGAACCGGGCGAAGAAGACGACGTCGGCGACGGAGACGAGGGAGCGGTCGATGGACTGGCCGAAGCGTGTCCGCGCCCTGCCAGGAGAGTTGCGACGAGGGTCCCGTGCTCGGGTTTGGCCCCGATGCTCTTCTGTCCGTTCGGATCGCCCGCACCGGAAGCGTCGGTTCCGCCGACCACCGCACCCTTGAGGTCGGGGTGTTGCCCGTCCACCCCGCTGTCGATGATCGCGACTTTCACCCCCGCGCCCTTTGATACCTGCCAGGCTGCGGAAATGCCGTACTCGTTGAGCCAGTATTCCTTGTCCCGCCAAGAGTCGGCGAACGCCGAAGGGGCAGTGAGCAGGGCCCCTGCAAGGCTTCCCCCGGCCAGCA
The DNA here is from genome assembly GCF_044908325.1 of Arthrobacter sp. GAS37. NCBI lineage: Bacteria > Bacillati > Actinomycetota > Actinomycetes > Micrococcales > Micrococcaceae > Arthrobacter > Arthrobacter sp. GAS37. Next base: position 158,027 of record NZ_JBIYDB010000005.1, on the reverse strand, counting down.
TGGCGGCCAGCGCGGCCGATGCTGTCCGGCGGCGCCAACCGTGTGGCGATGTCATCAGCGAATACCCATCGTTAACGAATACTCAGCGCGATGCCGTCGAGAATGTCGTGCTCGCTGGAGATAGCCCCAGTGATGGAGCCCTCTCCCAGCTCAGCCAGGCGCTGGAGGATACGGCGCCATACGAGGGCTCCGGCTCCGATGACGTCAACGCGTCCGGGGTGCATGTAGGGCAGCCGGGCACGCTCCTCGCGGCTCATTTCCAACAGGCTCGTGGCCGCGTCGCTGATGGTCTCCAGGTCCAGGCTGGCACCGTGGATGAGTGCGGGGTCGTACTCGCTCAGGCCCAAAGCGTGCGCCGTGATGGTGGTGACGGAGCCGGCAACGCCCACGACGGCGGTGGCCCGGCCCAGCGGGACCGTGCGGGCGACGAGGTCAATGGCTGCGTCGACATCGGCTTCCGCGGCGGCGATCTGCTCCGGCGTCGGAGGGTCGTTGCGGAGGTGCCGTTCGGTCAGCCGCACGCAGCCGATGTCGACGGATTTGGCGGCAATGACGCCGTCGGAGTCTCCGAGGACGAACTCGGTGCTTCCGCCGCCAAGGTCCACCACAAGGACCGGGTCCTTGCCGCGCGAAGGCAGCACGCTGCTTGCACCGGCGAAGGACAGGGCGGCTTCTTCGTCGCCGGAGATGACCTCGGGTTCGACGCCCAGCAGGTCCCGGATCCCGTCAACAAAGACGTCCCGGTTGCGGGCGTCCCGGCTGGCAGAGGTCGCCACGAAACGGACGCCCCCGGCGCCATGATGGCGGATCAGCTCGGCGTAGTCGGCGGTTGCCGCAAAGGTGCGTTCGAGCGCCTCGGGGGCAAGCTCGCCGGTGGCGTCAACCCCTTGGCCGAGGCGCACCACGCGCATCTCGCGGACAACGTCCCGCAAGGGAGACCCTGCGTCCGCACCGTTTGAATCAGCAATCAGGAGCCGAATCGAATTGGTGCCGCAATCGATGGCAGCTACCCGGTTCATACGTTGAGCTCCCCTGCGGCTGGTTCCCCTGATGGCTCTGTTCCGTGGGAGGACTTGGATTTGCGGACCGGGGCGGGACGGCCCACGATGTCCGGCAGGCCCTGCGGTCCGTGGCGGCTGAGGTCCCGGGACGGGGCCTCCCCCGCACTGTCCCACGCGCCGTCGCAATAGCAGCGGTCCGCGGTCCACCATTCGCTGATCGCCCGGATGGCCTCGTCACCGAGCGGATTGACGCCGGGACCGGCGGCCAGGGAATGGCCGACCAGCACGTGGAGGCACTTGACGCGGGTGGGCATGCCGCCGGCAGAGACGCCTGCGATCTCGGGGACGTCCCCGGTGCCGGCCCGTCCGGCAATCTCGTCACGCGCCTGCAGATAGGCTTCGTGGGCGCTCCTGTAAGCCGCAGCCAAAGGCTCGTCGGCCGTGAGCCGTTCGTTCATCTCATTCATGAGCCCGCCGGCCTCCAGCCGCGACACGGCGGCGGTGATGACGGGGTGCGTCAAGTAGAACGTCGTGGGAAACGGGGTGCCATTGCTCAGACGCGGAGCCGTCGCGGCGACCAGCGGGTTGCCGCACACGCAGCGCGCCGGGATTTCGACGACGTCACGCACCGGCCGTCCGAGCTGGCGGCTGAGGATTTCGAGATCGTGTGCTGATGGCTTGCGGGACTCCTGCGATGCAGGTGCCGAGTTGTCTTCCACTGGCGCTGCCATCCTTCCTGCCCTGTTTGGCCGCGCCCATCAGGGCGCGACGGCGGCGGGCACCGCGTCTAGTCTGTTGCCGAGCGCCTGATGGATTCCCACAGGCCATCCACCCATGGCAGATTGGACGGGCTTCCGGAAGCTCCTGAGCTGGTGCTTCCGCCCGGTGTTCCGGCGGGAACGTCTCCACCAAACACCCAGTAGCCTGCTTCACCCGGCATAACCATGTTAATGCGGTCCCGGGCTTGTTGTTTCACATAGTTGGGATCCTGCCACCGCGTGATCTGCTTCTGGAGGCTGGCCTGCTCGGCCTGTTTGCTGGCAATGTCGGCTTCCAGGCCGGAGATTTCCGCCTTTTTCTCCAACCAGATCTTGACTGTGGGCGCGAGCATGATGGTGATGGCTATCATCACCACGGCGAGGGCAAGCATGCGGCCGGAGAACGCCTTCGCAGGCACGGGGCGCGCGCTGTGGTCCTTGTCGAGGTGGGCGGACCCGGCACCGGACGTTTTGTTCGATGCCTTGCCGACAACCGGGGTGTTTCCCGGCCCGCCCGGAAGCGAACGTCCAGGTTTCGCCGCAGAACCAGCCTTGGGTCCGGACTGGCCCTTGCTTTGGGTGCCGCCTTCGGCTTTGGCATTGGACGCCTGTCTGGACCCTGCGGGAACCGGGGTCTCCTGCTGGCCAGCGCTTGCCTTGCGGGACTCGCCGAAGTCGGCACGGATAACGTGGCCGCCGTCGGGGTTCTTTTGGGGCGAGCGGCCCAGGGCATCTGCCCGGGGGACCTTGGGGCGGCGGGTGGCCATGACACTCCTGTAATGCCTGGTGCTTGCCTGGCGGGTTGCTGCGCTTTGCGTGCCTCACGGAGCCTGCGGTTTGCCGAGGTGCTCGCACATTTCGTTAAACAGAACCGGTGGCTATGGTCTTTCCACCATAGCCACCGGTCAGCTGTTTCAGCGGATACTAGCCCTTGAAACGCGGGAAAGCGCTGCGGCCGGCGTAGCGTGCGGCGTCGTCGAGCTCTTCTTCGATGCGCAGCAGCTGGTTGTACTTGGCGACGCGCTCGGAGCGGGCAGGGGCACCGGTCTTGATCTGGCCCGCGTTGGTGGCAACGGCGATGTCAGCAATGGTGGTGTCCTCGGTTTCGCCGGAGCGGTGCGAGGTGATGGTGGTGTAACCGGAGCGCTGGGCCAGGGAAACGGCGTCCAGGGTTTCGGTCAGGGAACCGATCTGGTTGACCTTGACGAGCAGGGAGTTCGCCGTGGCGGAGTCGATGCCCTGCTGCAGGCGGATCGGGTTGGTGACGAAGAGATCGTCGCCGACCAACTGGACCTTGTCGCCGATCGCGTCGGTGAGGGTCTTCCAGCCTTCCCAGTCGTTTTCGTCCAGCGGGTCTTCGATGGAGACCAGCGGGTAGTCTGCAACGAGTTCGGCGAAGTAGGCGCTCATCTCGGTGGCCGAGAGTGCCTTGCCTTCGAACTGGTAGGCGCCGTCCTTGTAGAACTCGGAGGAGGCGACGTCCAGCGCGAGGGCGATGTCCTTGCCCGGGGTGTAGCCGGCGTTCCTGATGGCTTCCTGGATCAGGTCCAGCGCAGCACGGTTCGACGGCAGGTTCGGCGCGAAGCCGCCTTCGTCGCCGAGGCCGGTCGAGAGGCCCTTGGCCTGCAGGACGGACTTGAGGTTGTGGTATACCTCAACGCCCCAGCGCAGGCCTTCGGAGAAGGTCTCGGCGCCGATCGGGGCGATCATGAATTCCTGGATGTCGACGTCGGAGTCGGCGTGGGAGCCACCGTTGAGGATGTTCATCAGCGGGACGGGCAGGACGTGGGCGTTAGGGCCACCCAGGTACTTGTACAGGGGCAGGTCGGCGGAGGCGGCGGCTGCGTTGGCCACGGCGAGGGAAACGCCGAGGATGGCATTCGCGCCGAGCTTGGCCTTGTTCGGGGTGCCGTCGAGGTCGATCATGGCCTGGTCGATGCTGCGCTGGTCCGTGGCGTCGAAGCCGATCAGGGCCGGGGCGATTTCGTCGATGACCGCGTCAACGGCCTTCTGGACGCCCTTGCCGAGGTAACGGCCCTTGTCGCCGTCGCGCAGTTCAACGGCTTCGTGCTCGCCGGTGGAAGCACCGGAGGGAACTGCCGCGCGGCCGATCTGGCCATCGGAAAGCAGAACTTCAACTTCTACTGTCGGGTTTCCGCGGGAATCAAGGATCTCGCGGGCGTGGATGGCATCGATAAGCGCCATGGACTGCTCCTTATGGTGAAGCGATTTACTGGGAATCTTGAGGGAAATTCTCGACGTCCTCGTCGCCACTAGCCTAGTCGAGACCGGCCAAGGTTACGGAACAGCGTCGGATCCCTCACGTTTTGTGGCTTCGCCGTCGCGGCCTTGGTAGCGGCGGACGGCGCCGCGCAAGGCCCGTTCGGCGTCGAACCCCTTCTCCCGCGAGCCCGCGACGACGGCGAGCAGCAAGTCCCCAAGCGCAGCTTCGGAGTCGGGAACCTCCACCGCCGCCATTGGACTGCCGCCGCGTTCCGGGCCGCCCGCGCGCTCTGCGCGCTCGGCACGGTCAAGGGACTTTTGCGCCAGGGCGAGGGCAGGAAGGTGTAGCGGTATTCCTTCGAAGGGATCCGAACGCCCGGGTCTTTCGGCCTTCTTCACGGCGTCCCACTTTTCGACGATCTCCTCCACGGTGGCCGGGAAGGATTCCTGCAAGGATCCGTCCGGCTTGAAGACGTGCGGGTTGCGCCGCACCATCTTCTCCGTGATGGTGCGCGCGACGTCGTCGAAGGTGAACTGTCCTTGCTCCTCGGCGAGCCGGGCGTGGAGCACCACTTGGAGCAGCACGTCGCCCAGCTCGCCGCGGAGTTCGTCGGCAGTGTCGGAACCGGAGGCGCCGGCCTCGATCGAGTCAACCACCTCGTACGCTTCCTCGATCAGGTACTCGATGAGGGATTCGTGGGTCAGCGCCCCCATCCACGGACAGTGCTCGCGCAAAGAGGCGATCTTCCCCAGCAGCTCCCCAACCTCGCAAGCTCGGCCGGGGACCCCTGCCGCCGTGGGCCCAACGAGCGCCGCGACGGGACTTACAGAGGCTGTCCCGCCAGTGGACTCCTCAGCCAAGGTTGGCGTAGGCGTCGTTGATGTACTCCACCAACGCTTCTTTTTCGTCCAGCGGCAGGAACGACGACTCGGCGGCGTTGAGGGTCAGTTCGAGGAGGTCGTCGAGATCGTAGTCGAAGGTCTCCACGAGAAGCTCGAACTCGTCCGTGAGCGTCACGCCGCTCATGAGCCGGTTGTCAGTGTTGATGGTGACGTTGAAGCCCAACTGGTAGAGCATGTCCAGCGGGTGGTTCTCGATGCCTTCGCCGAAGTTCGCGATTGCGCCGGTCTGCAGGTTGGACGAGGGGCAGATTTCCAGCGCGATTCCGCGATCGCGGACCCAGCCGGCCACCTCACCCAAGGTGACCATGCCAATGGTGTCCTCGGCGTCGTCGTCGGCCTCTTCGCCCTCGGCATCTTCGAACTCAACGGTGATGTCCTCGGCGATACGCACGCCGTGGCCCAAGCGCAGGGCGCGGCCGTCCACAAGGGCTGACTGGATGCTTTCCAGACCCGCGGCTTCGCCGGCGTGCACCGTAGCCGGGAAGTTGTGCTCGGCCAGGTAGGTGAAAGCGTCCTTGAAACGGGAAGGCAGGAAGCCGTCTTCGGCTCCGGCGATGTCGAAGCCGACAGCTCCGTTGTATCGGTGGCGTACGGCGAGCTCGGCAATTTCCTGGCCGCGGTCCGCATGGCGCATCGCCGTGATGAGCTGGCCCACCTGGATCTGGCCGCCGGACTCCTCAACTGCGTCCACGCCGGCGTCGAGCCCTTCCTGGACCGCGTCCACAACCTCATCGAGGGTGAGGCCCTTCTGCAGGTGCTGTTCGGGCGCCCAACGGATCTCGCCGTACACGACGCCGTCGTCAGCCAGGTCCTCAACGAACTCCTTGGCGACGCGCGCCAGGCCTTCCTTGGTCTGCATGACAGCAATCGTGTGGTCAAAGGTTTCGAGGTAGCGGACCAAAGAACCGGAGTCCGCGGACTCACGGAACCACTGGCCCAGCGCTACGGGATCCGTGGAAGGCAGGGTGTGGCCGACGGCCTCCGCCAGCTCGATGATGGTGGCCGGGCGCAGTCCCCCGTCCAGATGGTCGTGAAGGGAAACTTTCGGCAGGCTCTTCAGGTCGAAGTCAAGGGCAGGGGCGGCGTCAACAATGGGGTCAGTCACGTCTCAACTCTAGGGGGACGGAAGAAGCTTAGCCAGCAGGGTTTGAGCGCTCGACGCCGGCCGCCGCGTTAACCGCGGTCCCCGTGTCTGCTGCGGCTGCTTCCGCGGAAGCTGCTTCCTTCTTCTCGCCGTCCTTCTTTTCGCCGTCCTTCTTTTCAAGGCGCTTGTGCCACCAACGCAACGTGTGGTCCACAATGACGCCGAGTACCACGGCGAATGCCACGGCAATCCCCACGCCGAGGAGCGGGTTGTTGTGCACCCAGTGGCCGGCCAACGATCCAATGCCGATCGAATAAGCTACCCACGTGAAGCACGCGAAGGCATCCAGGAAGAAGAAGGTCTTGTGGCGGAAGCCAGTCTGTCCGGCGACGTAGTTCACCGCTACCCGGCCCCACGGTATGTACCGGGCTGTGAAGATAAGCACTGCGCCGCGCTTGTCCAGCTCGTAGTGTGCCCAGGCGAACATCTTCTGGACCTTCGGCTTGCGCATCCATTTCCAGCGGTCCAGGCCGATCTTGCGGCCCAGCATGTACGCCATGTTGTCGCCGGCCATGGCCCCGACGAGCGCCGTAGCGCCGAGGAGCCACAGGTTCGGCTCACCTCGGTGCATGGCAAGGGCAGAGAGTCCTACGATCGCGGTCTCACTTGGAAGGATCGTGGCAAAGCCGTCGATGAAAAAGAAAACCAGGAGCACCGGGTAGATCCACGGTTGCCCGGCGGCATGCTCGAGCATGTGGTTCATGAATTCCACGCAGGCATTGCTCCTCAAGGAAAGTCACACGGTCGCGTGACATAGATCGCTATCCAGTGTCCCACGGCCCGGGCGTCGTTCGCTACGCCCCGGCCGGGGTGGGACACAATTTAAGGCTAGCTCGAAAGCTGGAATGGAAGCATCCCCCCGTGGAGGGATCTTCAATCCCTGCTACATGACGGATTCCTCTTCGGGCTCACCGGTTTCTTCGTCCTCTTCGGTGGAAGGCGTGGCCCCGCGGACTTTGCTGATGATCCGGTCCACGATGATTCCGAGAATGACGGCCGCGCCGATTGCGATAATCGCTCCGAGCAGGTGGTTGTGCTCGAACCATTGGCCGAAGAACACACCGATGGCCACCGAATAACCGGCCCACAGAACGGCAGACATGGCCGTGAGCGCCACAAACATGCCGTGCGGGAAGTGGGTTGCTCCGGCTGTGAGGTTGACCGCCACACGGCCGACGGGGATGAACCGGGCCACCATGATCAGTGACGCGGCCCGGCGTCGAAGTTCCCTCCCGGCCCAGCGGAACGCACCCTGCATCCTTTGGGACTGCATCCGCCGCCAGCGGCGAACACCTACTTTGCGGCCGATCAAGTAGGCGATGTTGTCGCCTGTGAAAGCCCCAAGGGCCCCCGCCAGCATCAGCAGCCACGTGTTGGGCATCCCTGCGGTCACGGAGACTGCAGCGAGTCCCACCACCATCGACTCGCTGGGAACGGGCGGGAAGAAACCGTCGATCACGCAGCAGGCAAAAACCAGAAGCAAAACCCAAGGCTGCCCGGCCGCGGCGAGGATGAAGTCGTTGATGGCTTGCACGGTCTTCCTAACGAATGGCCGCAGGGATTGTCTCCCGGGCATCCCAAAATGCCCGGGAGATCAGCCTAGGAGATCCGGTCGATGATGAGCCGTTGCGCCGGCCGTGAGCCTTCCGGCGCAATGAGCACGGCGCCCTCCAAGGCTTCCTTGGCCCTTTCGAACTTTTCCGGGGTGTCGGTCAGGAGGGTCATGAGTGGCTCTCCCGCCCGGACCAGGGCGCCCGGTTTGGCATGCATCCGCACCCCTGCACCGGCCTGGACGATGTCTTCCTTCCGGGCACGTCCGGCGCCGAGGCGCCACGCAGCCACACCCACGGAAAGAGCGTCGAGCTCCACCAGGACGCCGTCGGCCGGAGCCGGGATGACCTCGGATTCCTTGGCCACGGGCAGGGCGGCACGCGGATCGCCGCCTTGGGCTACGATCATGCGGTTCCAGACGTCCATCGCGCGGCCGTCCTTGAGGGCGGCCGCGGGGTCGGCGTCGTGCACTCCGGCGCAGGCGAGCATCTCTTCGGCGAGCCTGACGGTCAGCTCGACGACGTCTTCCGGACCGCCGCCCGCAAGCACCTCCATCGATTCCTCCACCTCGATGGCATTGCCCGCAGTCAGGCCCAGCGGCGTGCTCATGTTGGTCAGGAGGGCCACCGTGTTGACGCCCGCATCCTTGCCCAAGGCCACCATGGTTTCGGCCAGCTCGCGGGCACGGGCTTCGTCCTTCATGAACGCCCCGGAGCCCACCTTTACGTCGAGCACCAGGGAGCCCGTGCCTTCGGCGATCTTCTTGCTCATGATGGACGAGGCGATCAGCGGAATGGCTTCCACGGTGCCCGTAACGTCGCGCAGGGCATAGAGCTTCTTGTCCGCCGGTGCCAATCCCGTGCCGGCGGCGCAGATGACTGCACCCACGTCCTGCAGCTGGGCCAGGATTTCCTCGTTGCTCAGGTTCGCCCGCCAACCGGGAATTGCTTCGAGCTTGTCGAGCGTGCCGCCCGTGTGGCCCAGTCCCCTGCCGGAAAGCTGGGGAACCGCCACCCCGAAAACCGCCACCAACGGCGCAAGCGGAAGGGTGATTTTGTCCCCGACGCCACCGGTGGAGTGTTTGTCGGTGGTGGCCTTCACGCCGCCGTCGGGACGCCGAAGGCTGGAGAAGTCCATCCGCTCGCCCGAGGCGATCATCGCTTCGGTCCAGCGCGAGATCTCGGCACGGTCCATCCCGTTGAGCAGGATCGCCATGTTCAGGGCCGCCATCTGCTCGTCGGCAATGACGCCGCGGGTATAGGCATCGATGGTCCAGTCGATCTGCTCCGGGCTCAGGGTGCCCTTGTCCCGCTTGATGCAGATGATCTGTACGGCATCGAACGCTTCAGTCTGTGTCACCGGTTCTCCTCCAGGTTGTCGGGACCGAAGGCATCTGGCAGCACTTGGTCCATGGTCTTGATGCCCTGCGTTGTCATGAGCTGCATGCCGGGTGCCCGGAATTCATACAGCAATTGCCTGCACCGGCCACACGGCATGAGGACATTGCCCTTCGAGTCGACGCAATAGAACGCCCGCAATCTTCCGCCGCCACCCATATGGAGGTCTCCCACCAAGGCGCACTCGGCGCACAGGGTGAGTCCGTAGCTGGCGTTCTCGACGTTGCATCCGCTGACGATCCTCCCGTCCTCGGTGAGGGCGGCGGCCCCCACCGGGAACTTCGAATACGGAGCGTAGGCCTTCCCCATGGCCGCGACCGCGGCGGCCTCGAGGGCCGCCCAGTCCACTTCGGTATCCGTGAACGCCACGGTCAGCCCTTGACGTACGGTATGCCGCTTGCCGCCGGCGGCCGGGACCTGCCCACCAGTCCAGCGACGGCGAAGACCGTCAAGGCGTAAGGCAGCATGGCCATGAACTGGCTCGGCACGGGCGAACCGATGATGGTGATGACGCTCTGGAGGTTGTCCGCGAAGCCGAACAGCAACGCGGCCAGGAAGGCCCCTATCGGGTTCCAGCGACCGAAGATCAACGCTGCCAGGGCGATATACCCGCGACCACCGGACATGTCCTTGCTGAAGGCATCCACGGATACCAGCGTGAAGAACGAGCCGCCAATGCCCGCGATCGCACCGCCCATGAGCACGTTCCAGAAACGGGTCCGGTTGACGTTGATGCCCACGGTGTCGGCCGCTTGCGGGTGCTCGCCGACGGCCCGCACGCGCAGTCCCCACTTCGTGTGGAAAAGGCCGAGGTAAACGACGATCACGGCGATGTACATCAAATAGCCCACGAGGGACTGGTGGAACAGGATGGGGCCGATGACGGGGATATCGGACAGGAAGGGAATGTCCACCGGAGGCAAGCGCCCCGGCTTATTGAGTCCATCCGGGTCAGCCGTCAGCAGCGTCGAAAAGAGGAAGCTCGTCAGTCCACTGATGAGGACGTTGAGCACGACGCCGACGATGATCTGGTTGACGAGATACTTGATGCTGACGACGGCCAGGACCAGGGAAACAAGGGTTCCAGCGATGGCCGCCGCGACCAGCCCGGCGTAGACATTGTGCGTCACGGTGGCAACAACGGCTGCGGAGAATGCTCCCAGCAGGAGCTGCCCTTCAATGGCAATGTTGACCACACCGACGCGTTCGCACAGGACGCCGGAAAGGGATCCGAAGACCAGCGGCACGGCCAAGGTGACGGATCCTGCGATCAGTCCGGCGAGGGAGATCGACGGCTCATCGCCATTTCCGCCAGCGACGATCCAGACCATGAACCCGATGAGGAACACGGCGGCAAAGGTACCGCCCACCCAGCTGGGTGCGGCTTTCTTCGCCTGGGTGAGGTACACCGTGTAGCCGGCCAGGGCCAGGAGAATCACTGCAGCGATCCAGCCGATGGCCGCGGAAGGGAGCGTGATCTTGGAAACCTTTGCCACTCCCAGCGCGGCAAGGCCGAGGACCACGACGGCGGCGACGGTGGATGGAGGCAACCAACCCGGCACTGTGCCTGACCCAGATGCGAGGCCTGAACCCGACGCGAGGCCCGAACGACGGCGGACGAACCACAGGTATCCGAGACCAACGGAAAGCAGAAGGGCCAGGACGAACGTGACCAAGGCAGCAACACTTGAGGCCGCTTCATTGGCCGCCTCGGCAATGCCGAAGCCTGCCGACTTCGAATTGGACATGAACCCGAACAGCACGGTTCCCAGGATTGCGAGCAGGGACAGTCCGATGCCGGCCTTCCAGCTCACCAGCTCGGTGGCACCCGTTTTTCCGGGGCTCGCCGGGGCGTTACCGGCGGGTGTGCCACCGCCGGGCTGAGTTGTTGTGGTGCTCATGCTGTTGCAGCTCCGCTCTCGATTTTTCCGGAGGGGATGGTTCCGGAGCCGGGGCCGCCAGTGGCCTTCTTCTTTTTCCGCGGGTTCAGTCCGAAGATCGCGCGCACTAGTGGCGGTGCCGCAATGAACAGGACGATCAAGGACTGGATGACCAAGACGATGTCGATGGGGGTCTGGGTTTCAGCCTGCATTGCGACGCCGCCCGCACGGAACGCGCCGAACAGGAGGCCGGCGAAAAAGGTTCCCCAGGGCGTCGAACGGCCCAGCAAGGCGACCGTGATGGCATCGAATCCGATGGAAGCCGCGACGCCTCCGGAGAGGTATTTCTCCGTTCCGGATACCTGTGCAATGCCGGCCAGGCCTGCAAGCGCACCCGCAATCGCCATCACCAGGATCACGGCGCGGGGAACGTTGATTCCAGCGGTGCGTGCCGCGCTCTGGTTGGCGCCCACGGCCCGGAATTCAAAGCCGAGCGTGGAGCGCTTCAGGAGCCACCAGACGAAGACCGTTGCCAGCACAGCAAGGAGGAATCCGGCGTGGAGCCTGAACTGGGGGCCGAGCAACTCCGGGAACAGTGCCGACTGGTCCAGGAAGGGCGAGATCGGGTTGGTCGAGCCCTTGCGCTGGAAAGCCGGAGTGGTCAGGAGGAACAGGAGCAGGAAGTTCGCGATGTAGTTCAGCATGATGGTCACGATGACCTCATGCGCGCCGGTCCGGGCTTTGAGGAGGCCGACGACGCCGCCCCACACCGCGCCGCCGACGAATCCGGCAACGATGACAAGCAGCAAGTGAACCAGCAATGGCAAGTGCCAGGTAAAGCCGACGTAGGCGCCGAACAGCGCGCCAAAGATGATTTGCCCTTGCGCACCGATATTGAACAGTCCCGCACGGAAGGCCAGGGCCACGCCGAGTCCGGCCAGGATCAGGGGCGTGGAGACCGTCAGGGTTTCAGTGATCGGGTACAGCTGGGCTGCGGCGTCGGCCCCGGCCCAGTTGAATATCGAGCCTTGGACCAGTGCCACGTAGGGCCTGAAGACCTCGGTGAGCATGTCCCCCGGCTGCGCGAAGAAATAGCCTGCTGTTTCGGCCACTTTGGGGTTGGTCACGGCCATCAGGATTCCGCCGAGCACAATCGCGAGGAGCACGGACAACACCGAGACCATGGCGTTTCCGGTCACGATCTGGCGGAAGACCGAACCACCGGCGGCGTGCGGGATCTGTCCGCCTTGGCTGGTAGCCGGAATTACTGACGGGGCCATTGCACCGTCTGCCGTGTCCAGTGCGACATCCAGGACGACCTCGTCGTCCAATGTTTCCGGGCGCTCCGGCTCGACCTCGTTTTCTTGTCGAGGGGTGTTGGACTCAGACATGTGTTCCTCCCTCGAGGGTCTTGTGCGCAGTCAGTTCTGCCTCATGTTCCGGAACGCCGGCCATCATCAAGCCCAGCACATCACGGGAGGTACCGGCGGGAACGATCCCCACCAGCTTTCCGCGGTAGAGAACGGCGATCCTGTCAGCGAGCTCGAGCACTTCGTCGAGCTCCGTGGACACGATCATCACCGGAGTTCCGTTGTCCCGTTCGGCAATGACCCGCTTGTGCACGAATTCGATGGAACCGACGTCGAGGCCTCGGGTGGGCTGCGATGCGATGAAGAGCCTTAATGGCCTGGACAGCTCCCTGGCCAAGACCACCTTTTGCTGGTTGCCTCCGGAGAGCGTACCCACGGCGACATCGATCGACGGCGTCCGCACATCGAACTCCTCGACCTTCTTCTCCGCGTGGGACGCTATCAAGGCCGGTTTCATGCCGATGCCTTGGGCAAAAGGCGGCTTGTCGTACAGGTCCAGGATCATGTTCTCGGAAATGGAGAACGTTCCCACCAGGCCGTCGATCTTGCGGTCCTCAGGGACGAACCCGACGCCGGCAGACAGGACCTGCTTGACGCTCTTGCCGAGCAATTCGACGTCGTCGAGGATGATGGACCCGGTGACGTGCTGCTGGACGCCGAGGATGGCTTCCGTGAGTTCCGTCTGGCCGTTGCCTTGGACACCGGCGATGGCGAGCACTTCACCCTTGGCGATGTCGAAGCTCAGCCCGTCCACGACGTGCTGGCCGTTGTGGTCAACAACGGTCAGGTCCCGGACCTTGAAAGTCGCCTCACCCGGTTGGGCCGGTTTCTTTTCCAGGGTCAGGCTGACCGCCCGGCCCACCATCGCCGAAGCGAGTTCCGTCGGGGACGCCGAGGGATCGGCCGAGCCCACTACTTTCCCGCGCCGGATCACCGTGATGATGTCCGAAATTTCCTTGACCTCACGCAGCTTGTGCGAAATGAAGACAATTGATTTTCCGGCGGCCTTGAGCTGCCGGATGATATCCAGGAGCTCATCGGTTTCCTGCGGAGTGAGAACCGCGGTCGGTTCATCGAGAATCAGGACTTCGGCGTCGCGAACGAGTGCCTTGATGATCTCGACCCGTTGCTGCACGCCCACGGGCAGGTCTTCCACGAGGGCATCGGGGTCGACGTGGAATCCGTATTGCTTGGAAATCTCGGAGATCCTGCGGCGGGTTTCATCCAGGTCCAGGAAACCGGCAGCCTTGGTGGCTTCGTTTCCCAAGGCGACATTTTCGGCGACGGTGAATACCGGAATCAGCATGAAGTGTTGGTGGACCATGCCGATCCCTGCCGCCATGGCATCGCCGGGACCCTTGAAGACGACCGGCTTGCCGTCGACCAGGATTTCGCCCTCGCTGGGATCGTAGAGTCCGTAAAGGACATTCATCAGGGTGGATTTTCCGGCACCGTTTTCGCCCAACAGGCAATGGACTTGGCCGGGTTCAACCACGAGGTCGATGTGGTCATTGGCTACGAGGGATCCGAAGCGCTTCGTGATCCCTTTCAGTTCGAGTTTCAAAACTCCAACCCATCTATAAAGGATGGCCCCTCGTCATCACCGTGGTCCCAGCATAGTGCTCGGCCAAGGAGTGTCGAAGAGCAAATTGAAGGCAACGCAGAACGCGCTGCCCTTCTGCCAAAACTCGGCTGAAGGGCAGCGCGACGCGGTTTAGCCCGGATTATTACTTGGGGCTGGACTTCGATTCGACCTTGACTGCGCCGGAGATGATGTCCTTCTTCAACTGGTCAAGATCGCTCTTCATGTCAGCCGGCACTGCGGAGTCGAGATCGTGGAACGGGGCAAGCGCCACGCCCCCGTTGTCGAGCGTGCCAACGTAGGGGCTGGGGTCGAACTTGCCGTCCTTGTCAGCTTTGATGACCGTTTCGACGGCGGTCGCCATGGTCTTCTGGACCGAAGTCAGGATGACCGACTTGTAGGCGGGTGCGGTCAGGTAGCCATCCGAGTCGACCCAGATCAGCTTTGCGTCCGTGCCCTTTGCCTTGGCGTCGAGGATCGCACTTCCGGCGCCTGCTCCAACCGGACCAGCGACGGGAAGCACGACGTCGGCCCCTTGGTCCAGGAATCCCTGGGTGAGGACCTTGCCCTTGTCGACCTGCTTGAAGTCGCCGACGAACGTTCCGTCCTGCTTGTCCTTGTCCCAGCCAAGAAGCTGGACGGACTTGCCCTTCTTCTGGTTGTAGTACTTCACGCCGTCAGAGAAGCCGTCCATGAAGATGCTCACGGTGGGGATGTTGAGACCACCGAAGGTCGCAACCTTGCCGGTCTTGGAAGTGCCGGCGGCGAGGTACCCGGCCAGGAACGCGGCCTGGGCAGTGTTATAGACAATCGGCTTGACGTTCTTCGGGAAGGTGGGGTCCGAGTAGTCGATGATGGCGAAGTGGCTGTTCGGGTTCGCCGTCGCAATGTTCTTCGTGGCGTCGCCCAGCAGGAAGCCGACCGTAACCGTCAGCTTGCAGCCTTGCTGGACCATGGAACGAAGGTTGGGGTCGTAGTCCGTGTCGGCCTTGGACTGGACGTGCTTCTCCTGGATGTTCAGGTCCTTGGCTGCCGCCTGAAGGCCTTCATAGCCTGACTGGTTGAACGACTTGTCATCGAAGCCGCCGGAGTCGGACACCATGCATGCGGTGTAGTCCGACTTGGTGGCGCTGCCCGAGCTCGAAGCAGACGGTGCGCTACCGCAGCCTGCCAGCAAAAGTGCAGCGGCGCCCGCAGTTGCGACGCCTGCAAATGAACCGCGCTTTAGGGTGGCACGCAGTGATTGCTTCAATTTTCCTCCAGGAAGAAAGTGATTGATGCTACGACAGTTGGTCAATGAGTGTCCGTTTCGAAAACTCGAGTCTGAAATTCTGTTTTCACTGATGCTTCGCAGCACTGCGCCAGGGGCGCACTGATGGCACAACTTTAGTGGGATTGAACACACCCGGGTAACACAAAAGCCCAACAACCCGAAGATTGTTGAGCTTTTGTTACCAAGCAGTAGTGGAACTCCCAGCCAACGGTCCTAGGATGCCCGCCCGCCGGGACCGGTACTCAGTGCAGGATCATACTCAGTGCAGGCGGACCAGCATCTTGCCGGTGTTGGCTCCATCCAGGAGATCGATGAAGGCCTGCGGCGCGTTTTCCAGCCCGTCGACGATCGTCTCGTCGTAGCGGACCGTTCCGTCCGCCAGCCATCCGGCCATCTTCTCGGCGAACTCAGCGGCGTGCTGGCGCTGGCCGCTTACGAGGAAGCCACGGATGGTCAGTTGTTTTCCGATCGCCACGGCCAGGTTCCGCGGGCCGGGTGTGGGCTCTGTGGAGTTGTACTGGGAAATGGCACCGCACATTGCCACGCGGCCACCCACTGTGAGGACTGCGAGGGCAGCCTCGAGGTGTTCGCCGCCGACGTTGTCAAAGTAGACGTCGATGCCGCGCTCCCCCGCCGCCTCACGGAGTTGCTTCGCCACCGGACCGTCGTGGTAGTCGAAGGCCGCGTCGAAGCCGAGTTCCAGCAAGCGCGCCACCTTCTCCGGGGAACCGGCGCTGCCGATCACCTTGGAGGCGCCCATGGCCTTGGCGACCTGGCCGACAATCGAACCCACTGCGCCTGCGGCACCGGAAACGAAGACGACGTCCCCGGCTTTGAACTCGGCCACCTTGAGCAGCCCGGCATACGCTGTCAGGCCCGTCATGCCGAGCGCACCGAGGAACGCCGACGTCGGCGCCAGGCCGGCCGGAACCGGCGTCGCCTTTGCCGCATCCACCACGGAATATTCGCGCCAGCCGAACTGGTGCACGACGACGTCGCCCACCTTGAGCGCCTCGGAACGGGACGCGATCACCTCACCCACCGCACCGCCGTCGAGCGCTGCGTCGAGCCGGAAAGGTGCCGAATAGGACTTCACGTCATTCATGCGGCCGCGCATGTAGGGATCGACCGACATGAACTCGTTGCGGACCAGGATCTGGCCCTCCTGCAGCTCCGGCAGCTCGGTCTCGGCCAGCCGGAAGTTCTCCTGGACAGGGCGTCCCTGCGGGCGGGATGTCAGCTGGATTTCGCGGGTGCTCTTGGGAACAGCTGCGCTCATGCGGCCACCTCCACAAGCTTGATGTCGACGGCGATGTTCCCGCGGGTCGCGTTGGAGTAGGGGCAAATCTGGTGGGCCTTGGCCACGAGCTGCTCGGCGGTTTCCCGGTCGAGGGCAGGCAGCGCGATCTCAAGCTCCGCGGCGAGCCCGTATCCCTCGCTGCCCTCCAAGGCACCGAAATGGATCTTGGCTGCGACGGCGGAATCACTGAGATCCACGCGGGCCTTGCGTCCCACCAGCCTGAGTGCCGAGTGGAAGCACGCCGCGTAACCGGCGGCGAAGAGCTGCTCGGGGTTGGTGCCCTGGCCGTTTCCGCCCAGTTCCACCGGGCTGGCGAGTGCTACGTCCAGCTTGCCGTCACTGGTGCGTGCGTTGCCTTCGCGGCCTTCACCGGAGGCAAGCGCCTCGGCTGTGTACAAAGTCTTCACTGTGGTTCCTTTTCCTTTGATGGGATGGACGTGTTGGGATGGACGATCAGATGGCTGAATGGAGGGCGGCGGTGAGCCGGCCCAGGGTGTCGTGAAGCTGCGCAAGCTCGGCTGCGCTCAAGCCGGCGGCGTCGGCGAGGCGTTGCGGAACAGCCCCCGCCCGGGCACTGAGGGCCCGCCCGGCATCGCTCAGGTGGATCTCGACGCGACGCTCGTCCTCGGCTGAACGCCGACGCTCCACGAAGCCCAACGCTTCAAGCCTCTTGAGCAGCGGCGACAGGGTGCCCGAATCGAGTCCCAGCTCAGTCCCCAGTTCCCGGACGCTTCGCGGCTCGTTTTCCCAGAGCACCAGCATCACGAGGTATTGCGGATACGTCAGTCCAAGCTCCTCCAGCACCGGCCGGTAGACCGCCGTCGCCGCCTTCGAGGCGGAATACAGCGCGAAACAGACCTGGCGGTCGAGGCGTGGGGCTTCACTCATAGCCATAACGATAGCTCACAATTAAATTGTGCACAACTCAATTGGCTCCAACAACGCCCGCTCACAAACAAGCCCACCCCCGGCAACGCCCGCTCACAAACAACCCCAAACGACGGGATCCTCCTGCAGATGATCTGCAGAAGGATCCGCAGCCTTTCGACCAAAAGTGAGCGAGCGTCCTCCGTCGGACCCATATTGGTGAGCGAGCGTCCTTCGCCGGACCCACATTAGTGAGCGAGCGTCCGCCGCCGGACCCACATTGGTGAGCGAGCGTCCTTCGTCGGACCCATATTGGTGAGCGAGCGTCGCAGTTTTAGAGATCCCGGATGGTTCGCAGCGCGGCGGCGGCCAGGACCTGGATCGCGAAGCCGAGGGCACGCTCGTCCACAATGAAGTCACCGCGGTGAAGATCGTATTCCTCGCCGCCGGGCGTATGGGTCCCGAGCCGCATCATGGCACCCGGCAGGTCGGCCAGGAACCAGGCAAAGTCCTCGCCACCCATGGACTGGGGCGTCAGGACGACGGCGTGCTCGCCGAGTTCCGCACGGGCCGCTGCCTCGATGAGGGCCGTCTCGTGTTCCGAGTTGACCACGGGAGGGACACCGCGGGTGTGCTCGAGGTGCACGTCCACCCCGTACGGCGCGGCAACTTGCTGGACGACGTCGTCGAGCAGCTCCCCTGCGCTATGCCAAGCGTCCCTGTCGAGGCAACGCATGGTGCCGGCCATGTAGCCGTTGGCTGGGATGGCGTTGGGTGCGGAACCTGCCGCGATCTGGCCCCACACGACCGAAACGCCACTGCGCACATCCACGCGACGGGACAGAACGGCCGGGACATTGACGGCGATTTGGGCCAGCGCGAAGACCAGGTCTTCGGTCAAATGCGGACGGGAAGTATGGCCGCCACGTCCGGTCAATTCGATTTTGATGGTGTCCGAGGCCGAGGTGATGGCGCCGATGCGCGTGCCGATCTTGCCGACGTTGATCCGCGGATCGCAGTGCAGCGCCAGAATCCGCGGGACACCCTGGAGCACGCCCTGCTCGATGCAGGACAGGGCACCGCCGGGCATGGTTTCCTCTGCCGGCTGGAAGATGATGCGCACCGTGCCGCCCAAAGGGGACTCCTGGTGCATGGCGTGCAGCACCAAGGCAATGCCGAGCATGCTCGTGGTGTGGACGTCATGCCCGCACGCGTGGGTGACACCGTGGTTCTTCGACGCGAACGGAAGACCCGTCTCTTCGATGATCGGGAGGGCGTCGATGTCTCCGCGCAGGGCGGTGGCGATGGGCCCCGCGCCGACGTCGACCGTCAGCCCCGACCCTTCCAGCCGACGGGGTTCAAGTCCTGCCGCTTCGAGCCGTTCAACCAACTTGTCCGTGGTGCGAAATTCCTTGAAGGAAAGTTCGGGGTGCGCATGCAGGTCCCTCCGGAATTCAATGAGTTCCGGCAAGAGATCGTCAAGCCATGGCTTCACCACAGGGGTCGGCTCGGTTTCGGTAGTGAAATTGCGCACCTCACAACTCTAGTCATCCGCGCCCCCCGAATAGCGAAAGGGGTCTCTTGGTTACGGACAGCGCCGCTGGAGGCCCCTAGAGAACGTCGGTGTCCCCGCTAGCCTTGAGTGCGTCCACCGCACCCTTGACCCGCTGGGCGTGCTCCTTCGTGGTGACAAGCAGCGCGTCCGGTGTATCGACGATCACGACGTCCTTGATCCCGATAAGGGCGATCACGCGCTTGGTATCGGAGACGACCACGCCGCTGGCGTTCTCAGTGAAGACACGGGCGCCTTCGCCGAGGACCGTCACCTCATCGACGTCGCCGGCATTGTTGAGGCGACCGATCGCGGCGAAGTCTCCGACGTCGTCCCAGCGGAAAGTACCGGGCACGACGGCGACATCCCCCGCCGCTGCGGCGGGTTCCGCCACGGCGTAGTCAATGGCAATCTTCGGCAGCGTGGGCCACACCCGAGCGGTCACTTCATCGCGTTCCGGGGTGTCCCAGGCGTCGGCGATTTCCTGCAGCCCGGCAAACAAGACCGGCTGGTTTGCCTCCAGGTGCTTGAGCATGAGTGCAACGGGGGCGACGAACATGCCGGCATTCCAAACGTAGTCGCCCGTCTCGAGGTACTTCTTCGCGATGTCCTCGCTCGGCTTCTCGACGAATTCGACAACAGCGTGCGCGTTCGGTGCGTCGTCAATATTGAGCAAGTCGCCGGTGCGGATGTAACCGAACCCGGTCGAGGGGTGCGTGGGTTTGATGCCGATAGTGACGATTTTTCCGGCTGCCGCAGTGTGGATGGCCTCGCGGACCGTTTCCTGGAAGAGGTTGTCCGGGCTGATGACATGGTCGGCGGCGAAGGAACCCATGATGGTGTCCGGGTCGCGACGGTAAAGGATGGCGGCGGCGAGACCGATCGCGGCACCCGAGTCCTTCGGTTCGCTTTCGAGGACCAATTCGTCGTCGCCCACTTCGGGAAGCTGGCGGCAGACAGCAACCCGGTGCGCCACACCCGTAACCACCAGCACGCGGTTCCCGGCCAATGGCTCGAGACGGTCGTACGTAGCGCGCAGAAGGGTGCTTCCCGAACCCGTGAGGTCATGCAGGAATTTGGGCGCAGCAGCACGCGAAAGCGGCCATAGGCGCGTGCCTACTCCGCCGGCCGGAATAACCGCGTGGAAGTGGCGCAATGGCGATTCGAGGCTTGCAGCGTTTTCTATACTCACCGCAACACCTTATCGGACACCCGCGCAAGTCCCACTTTGTGGTCTTCGTCTCACCCTCGCCGTGAAAAGGCCGGAATTCAGGCGAACACCCGCACTCTCGTTACAAGAAGGGGCGCCTAAATTGAATAAGCTGTGAGCGAAGCCTAGATTTAGGCTGAGCTACGAGTGCTCTCGCGGCTGGCGTTCCCCCCGCATGGATCCCGTGCAAGCGCCGCTGTGTTGCAGGAAGGTTTATTCAGTGCCGACAAAACCAGCTGGCACCTTGTACCGCGGCCGTGAAGGCATGTGGTCCTGGGTTGGACATCGCATTACCGGTGTTGTGATCTTTTTCTTCTTGTTGGTCCATGTCCTGGACACCTCATTGGTGCGTGTGTCCCCGGAGGCCTACACCGCCGTTATCGGCGCCTACAAGAACCCCCTCATGGCCCTGGGCGAGACGGGCCTCGTCGCAGCGATCGTTTTCCACGCCTTCAATGGCCTGCGCGTCATCGCCATTGACTTCTGGAAGAAGGGCGCAAAGTACCAGCGCCAGATGCTGTGGACCGTCCTGGCATTGTGGCTGGTTGTCTTCGGGGCCTTCGCCATCCGCCACTTGTCCCTCGCGCTGGGAGGCCACTAAGCCATGAGTACTGACATTCAGACACCCCGTAGTGGAAAAATTTCTCCGCAGTACCGTCGCGGCACCGGTTCCAAGGGGAACTTTGAGATGTTCGCGTGGCTGTTCATGCGGCTCTCCGGCGTCGTGCTCGTAGTGCTGATCTTCGGCCACCTCTTCGTGAACCTCATGGTGGGCGAGGGCATCCACGGCATCGACTTCGGCTTCGTGGCCGGCAAGTGGGCCGACCCGTTCTGGCAGTTCTGGGACCTGGCCATGCTGTGGCTCGCCATGCTGCACGGCACCAATGGCGTCCGCACCATCATCAACGACTACGCCGAGAAGGACGCCACCCGCCTCTGGCTCAAGGTGGTCCTTTACGCGGCTACGGTCGTCATCGTCGTTCTCGGCACACTGGTGATCTTCACGTTCAACCCGTGCCCCGTCGCCAACGGCGTTCAGCTGCCCGGCGGGTTCTGCCCGGCGCCGTAGCGCTCCGCTGCACCACCGGCTAGTCCGGCTGTGCACAATACGCGGAGCAGGCTCCGCCGACCATCTGACTTAGAGAGAAAGAGCATCTGGTATGCAGGTCCATAAGTACGACGTCGTTATTGTCGGTGCCGGCGGCGCCGGCATGCGCGCCGCGATCGAATCCGGTCAGCGCGCACGCACCGCAGTACTGACCAAGCTCTACCCCACCCGTTCCCACACCGGCGCAGCCCAGGGCGGCATGTGTGCAGCCCTGGCCAACGTCGAAGAGGACAACTGGGAGTGGCACACATTCGACACCATCAAGGGTGGCGACTACCTGGTTGACCAGGATGCAGCCGAGGTCATGGCGAAGGAAGCCATCGACGCCGTGCTGGACCTGGAGAAGATGGGCTTGCCGTTCAACCGCACGCCCGAAGGCCGCATTGACCAGCGCCGTTTCGGTGGCCACACCCGTGACCACGGCAAGGCTCCGGTCCGCCGCGCCTGCTATGCAGCAGACCGCACCGGCCACATGATCCTTCAGACGCTGTACCAAAACTGCGTCAAGCACAACGTTGAGTTCTACAACGAGTACTACGTCCTGGACCTGCTCACCGTTGAGGAAGACGCCGTCCGCGAAGACGGAACGCCGTACAAGCAGAAGCGCGTTGCCGGCGTCGTGTCCTACGACCTCGCCTCCGGCGAATTGCACGTTTTCCAGGCCAAGTCGGTGGTGTTCGCCTCGGGCGGCGCAGGCAAGGTCTTCAAGACCACCTCCAACGCCCACACCCTGACCGGTGACGGCATGGGTATCGCCTTCCGCCGCGGAATCCCGCTGGAGGACATGGAATTCTTCCAGTTCCACCCGACCGGTCTCGCAGGCTTGGGCATCCTCCTCTCGGAAGCCGCTCGCGGCGAGGGCGCGATCCTTCGCAACTCCGAGGGTGAGCGCTTCATGGAACGCTATGCCCCGACCATCAAGGACCTCGCTCCCCGCGACATCGTGGCCCGTTCCATGGCAAACGAAGTCCGTGAGGGACGCGGCTGCGGCCCGAACAAGGACTACGTCCTCCTCGACCTGACGCACCTTGAACCGGCCCACATTGACGCGAAGCTTCCGGACATCACCGAATTCGCACGCACTTACCTCGGCGTCGAACCGTACACGGAACCGGTTCCGGTCTTCCCGACGGCGCACTACGCCATGGGCGGCATCCCCACCAACATCACCACCGAGGTCCTGCAGGACAACGACACCATCGTGCCGGGCCTGTACGCAGCCGGCGAAGTTGCCTGTGTCTCCGTCCACGGCTCCAACCGCTTGGGTACCAACTCGCTGCTGGACATCAACGTCTTTGGCAAGCGTGCGGGCATTGCCGCCGCCGAATACGCCAAGACGGCTGACTTCGTGGAGCTCCCGGAAGACCCGGAGGCATACACGCTGGATCTGCTGAACCACGTCCGCACTTCGGATGGCGGCGAAAGGGTTGCCGCCATCCGCAAGGAACTGCAGGACACCATGGATGCCAACATGCAGGTGTTCCGTACTGCGGACACCCTGAACCAGGTGCTCACGGACATCGCGTCCCTCGAAGAGCGCTACCAGCGCATCAGCGTCCAGGACAAGGGAAAGCGTTTCAACCTTGACCTGCTCGAAGCGGTGGAACTGGGCTTCCTGCTGGAACTGGCCAAAGTCATGACAGTTGCTGCCCTGCACCGCGAGGAGTCGCGTGGAGGCCACTTCCGGGAGGACTTCCCGGAGCGCGACGACGAAAAATTCATGAAGCACTCCATGGCGTATAAGGATGAGCACGCCCCAGCGGACGGATCTGCGGAAGCAATCGCGGGCATCCGACTCGGCACCAAGCCTGTTGTCTTTACGCGCTACGAGCCGATGGTGAGGAAGTATTAAGATGTCTGCTGAACTTGCTGAGCCAGCATCCAAGATCGAGCTGCCCGCGCACATTGGTGGAGGCGGGGAAATTCCCACCTTCAACATCACGCTGCGAGTGCGACGCTACAACCCCGAGGTCTCGGAAGAGCCCGTATGGGAAGACCACCAGCTGACGATGTACGGCACCGACCGCGTGCTGGACGCCCTGCACAAGATCAAGTGGGAAATCGATGGCTCGCTGTCCTTCCGCCGTTCCTGTGCACACGGCGTTTGTGG
The DNA here is from genome assembly GCF_044908325.1 of Arthrobacter sp. GAS37. NCBI lineage: Bacteria > Bacillati > Actinomycetota > Actinomycetes > Micrococcales > Micrococcaceae > Arthrobacter > Arthrobacter sp. GAS37. The sequence continues at coordinate 134,798 of NZ_JBIYDB010000005.1, read as the reverse complement.
CTCCGACGCCATGCGCATCAACGGCCGTAACCGCCTCGCATGCAAGACCCTGCTGAAGGACCTGGACACCTCCAAGCCCATCACCGTTGAGCCGATCAAGGGCCTCCCGGTGGAGAAGGACCTGATCGTGGACATGGAGCCGTTCTTCCAGTCCTTCCGCGAGGTCATGCCGTTCCTGATCAACAAGGGCCACGAGCCCACCAAGGAACGCCTGCAGTCGGTCGAGGACCGTGAACGGTTCGACGACACCACCAAGTGCATCCTGTGCGCTGCCTGCACGTCGTCCTGCCCCGTGTTCTGGACGGACGGTCAGTACTTCGGCCCGGCCGCCATCGTGAACGCGCACCGCTTCATCTTCGATTCCCGCGACGATGCCGGTGACATGCGCTTGGAAATCCTCAACGACAAGGAAGGCGTGTGGCGCTGCCGCACCACCTTCAACTGCTCGGAGGCTTGCCCGCGTGGCATCCAGGTGACCCAGGCCATCGCCGAGGTCAAGCAGGCCATCCTGGCACGCAAGATCTAGTCCAAAATTTAGATTACGACGACGACGGCGTCCCCTTGGCGGGGTCCGCCGTCGTCGTTGTTTAAGAGTCGCTCGGGAAATCCGGGCAACCCGCAAAACGAAAGGCGGACAGGGTGTCCAAATCCGTGAAGATCAGCTTCGAAGGCAGCACCGGAGATCTCCTGGCAGGGATCGTGGACGTTCCTGAGGGCCCGGTCCGGGGCTGGGGTGTGTTCTCCCATGGTTTGACCCTCGGCAAGGACAGCCCGTCAGCCTCGCGTATCTGCAAGGGCTTGGCGGATCTCGGCGTCGGTATGCTTCGCTTCGACAACCTTGGACTGGGCGACTCCGCCGGCGAATGGTCCGCAGGATCGTTCAGCGTGAAAGTGGCAGACACCATCCGCGCCGCCGAGTTCATGCGTGCCGATGGCAAGGAAATCTCCCTGCTCGTGGGCCACTCCTTCGGCGGGGCGGCTGTGTTGGCTGCCGCCCTCAGCCTCCCCGAGGTTCGGGCCGTTGCGACTGTCGGCGCCCCGTACGAGCCCAGGCACGTGGAGCACATGTTCGACGCCGAAGTCAGCACGATTCTCAGCGAAGGCAGCGCAGAGGTCAACCTGGGCGGCAGGCGCATGGAGGTTCGCCGGCACTTTGTGGAAGACGTGGAGCAGGCCGACCTCAGGGACTGCATCCGTACCCTGCACCGACCTCTCCTGGTGCTGCACTCCCCCACAGACAACACTGTGGGCATCGACAATGCCAGCGAGATCTTCCAAACGGCACGGCACCCGCGCAGCTTCATTTCGCTCGAAGGCAGCGACCACCTGTTGACGGGCAAAGGACAAGCCGCCCGGGTTGCAGGGATCATCTCGGCCTGGGCCGAGCAGTACCTCGGCGACTAGGCCTTACTTGGCTTTCTCAGGGAATGCTTTCGCCGGGAAGGAATGCGGCGAAGGGTGCCGTGATCCGAGGGCCGGCTTGGGGTGCTCGTGGACGCCCGTGTCCGCTTCCCTGATGGCCGCCCAAGCCGCGGAGATCAAATAGACCTGGCTGACCAGGTTGAACCAGATGAGAAGCCCGATGATGATGGCAAATGAGGCCAGAATAGGATTCCGTCCGGCATTCGCCAGCAACTCCGTGCTGAAGATCTGGAGGATGGTGGTCCCGATACCGGCCAGCACTGTTCCTTCCAGGAACGCTTGGCGGCGAAGTTTCAGGCGGCCTGCAAAGCGGAACATGATGACCGCCGTCGCCCAGTTGAGGACCAGTGGAACGGCAGTGCGAACGAGCCAGGTGACGGGGCCGGCCACGGCGTCGGACAACCCGAGCCGTTCGATGATCCATCCGGCCGCTGTCCCGAACACCAGCGAAACACCGGCGCTGACCACCAAGGCTGCGCCGAGCAGCAGGAGGGTACCGGCGTCGCGGGCTTTCATGAGCAGTGGGTTCTCTTGCACGGGCTCCAGCCCGGAGACTCCGCGAAGACCCTCCCGGATCCCCGCGATCCAGCCGAGCGCGGTAAATACCGTGACGACGGCGGCTATGGCAGCCGTCCAGCCGAGGCCCGTGGGATTCAGGAGATCATGCGGGTCCACCAGGCCGTTGCCTCCGCTGGTTTTCAGGAGTCCCGGGGCCGCCGTGGCGACGCTCGAGACGATTGAATCAACCAGTTGGGGCTGCCCGTTGAGGACCAAGCCGGTCACGGCGAATCCCGTGGCCAGCAGGCCTGTGATGGAGAAGAACATGGTGAAGCCTATGCCGGCGCTCAACAGCGGACCATGGCGCAGGTTGTAGAGGTTGAAGGCGCGCATCGGCCGGAAGTTGCTCAGCCGGGCGAGGGCCAGGTTGATGAACGCCGGTATTGTGGCGCCTCTATTGCCTGAGCGCCGGGCTTTGCCCCATTCGACCTGACAGTGAATGAGCTGCAGCTTCAGCTGCGCCCCTTCAGTCGGCAGTGGTGGCCTCTCCGCCTGCTGCCGGTCGTTGTGCTGTGCTTTTCCGTGATGGGTCTGCGTCGCCGCCAAAGTCGAGCTCTTCCCGTAGCTGCCAAATGCCGTTGTCGTCGTGCTCGTAAAGTCCCATGCTAACCACAGGGAAGGTGGCGCTGTAGTTCTTGAGCACCGTTTCGGCCTCGTCCAAGCTTTCGGGAGCGACGTCGTGGGCTACCGTCACGTGCGGGTGGTAGGGGAAAGGAAGATCGCGTTCCAGGGGGCCGGTCTGCAGTTGTTCGTGCAGGCCCACACACTCCTCGAAACCGTCTTCGACCTTCAGGAACACCACCGGGGATACCGGACGGAAGGAGCCCGTGCCGGAAATCGTGATCTTGAACGGTGTCTGTCGACGGGCGACGTCGCGAACATGCTCGAGGGTGGCTTCCCAGTCCTGGGCAGGCGTGGTGGTCACGAGGGTGATGTGGGCCGGGATCACGTCCGCCATGGGATCACCGAAGGAAGCGCGCCATTTCTGGAGTTCCTGGGCGACTTCCCGAGGGAAACCCAGGATGACCCCCACGCAGAGGCTGTCCCCGCACGCGCTGGCAGACTGGTGTGCGCCCGTGTCCAGGCGGGCATCAGTGGCCCGGCCGGCTCCCCTTGAAAGGGAGCCGACCTGGACGCTGAGCTTGCCAGCTGCGCACATGGCTTTAGCGGATTCCTTGTGCTCCGCCGTAAGGCAGGAAGCCCACCTTGGCGTAGACGTCGGCCAGAGTGGCCGAGGCGATCTCGCGGGCTTTGTCCGCCCCTTGGGCGAGGAGCCGGTCGAGCTCGGCCGGATCGGCCAGCAACTCGTTGGCGCGGTCGCGGATCGGCCCGAGATGGGCTGCAACGAGTTCAGCGAGGTCGACCTTCAGGTGACCGTACATCTTGCCTTCGTAGTCCGCTACGATCTTCTCCACGGGCTGGCCGCTGATGGACGAGTAGATGCTCAGCAGGTTGGACACCCCGGGCTTTGCCTCACGGTCGAAACGGATTTCCGTCTCGGTGTCCGTGACTGCCGACTTAATGCGTTTGGCCGTGATCTTCGGGTCATCCAGCAGGTTGATCAGGCCGGCCGGCGACTCCGCGGACTTGGACATCTTGGCCGTGGGGTTCTGGAGATCGTAGATCTTGGCCGTTTCCTTCTGGATGAAGGCCTGCGGCACCTGGAACGTCTCGCCGTAGCGGCTGTTGAAACGCTGGGCGAGGTCGCGGCTGAGTTCAATGTGCTGCCGCTGGTCTTCGCCTACGGGTACCCCGTGTGGCTGGTACAGCAGGATGTCGGCGGCCTGCAGGATCGGGTACGTGAAGAGCCCGACGCTCGCGTGGTCGGAACCGTGTTGCAGCGACTTGTCCTTGAACTGGATCATGCGCGAGGCCTCGCCGAAGCCGGTGATGCAGCCCAGGACCCACGCCAGCTGGGCGTGCTCAGGAACCTGGGACTGGACGAACAGGGTGCACTTGTCCACGTCTACGCCGCCGGCGATGTACTGCGCAGCGGTGACACGTGTCCGGCGGGCCAGCTCAGCGGGATCCTGCGGCACCGTAATGGCATGCAGATCCGGGATGAAGAAGATGGCGTCATACTCGTCCTGCATGCGGACCCAGTTGACCAAGGCACCGAGGTAGTTGCCCAGGTGGAGGGAGTCAGCGGAGGGCTGCATGCCGGACAGCACGCGGTGCTTTGCCCCGGCGGCCAGTTTGGTGGATGTTGCCTTGGCTGCAGCTGCAGCGGGTTCTGTCGTGGTGGAACTGGTCATGAGGAAAACTTTCGAAAGCTTAGAGCTGGTAGTCGACTACCAGCGGTGCGTGGTCGGAGAAACGGGTGTCCCACGACGGCGCCCGGTCAACGACGACCGAAAGTGCGGCTGCCGCGAGTCCAGGAGTGGCCATGTGGTAGTCGATGCGCCAGCCTGTGTCAGTGTCAAAGGCCTTACCGCGCTGGGACCACCAGGTGTAGGGGCCATCGACATTTCCTGCCAGGCCCCTGTGGACATCCCTCCATCCGATCTCGTCGCCGAAGAAGCGGTCGAAGTACGCGCGCTCCTCAGGAAGGAAACCGGCACGCTTGGTGTTTCCCTTCCAATTCTTGATGTCGAGCTCGGTGTGGCCCACGTTGAGGTCGCCGACTACCAGGGCATGCTCACTGTGCTTGGCAAGTTCCGGAAGCCTCGTGGTCATGACGTCCAGGAAGCGGTACTTGTCCACCTGCCTGGGCGTGTCCACTTCGCCGGAGTGCACGTAAGCGCTGACGACCGTCAGGGTAGCGTCCTTGCCGCCGCCATCCCGAACGACGTAATCTGCCTCGACCCAGCGCCCAGTGGTGGCGAAGTAGTCGTCGCCGATACCCACGCGGGTGGCAACGGGTTCCTGCCGGGAGGCAATCGCAACGCCGGCGCGTCCCTTTGCCTCGGCTTCGGCGTGCAGAATGTACCAGCCTTCGCCGATGAGTTGCTGAACCACCTCATCGGGCGCGCGGACTTCCTGTAGACACAGGATGTCGACGTCGCGCGGTTCCAGCCACTCCGCCATGCCCTTCTTGTAGGCGGCGCGAATGCCGTTGACGTTGACCGTTGCGATGCGAAGGAAGTCCTTCTTCAATGCCGAGCTCACCCCGCCTACTCTAGTCGATGATGGTGCCCGAGACGGGCTCGTCTCCGCCGCCGGAGGACTTGATCATGTCCCGGGCATTGCTCGACGTGATGGCGATGGTCTCCAAGGCACGAGCGATGGTGTCCTGATCGGCGGCGTCGCCCTTGGCGCGTTCGTCCTCCACCACGCGTACTTGCACCTGGACGATCTTGAAAGAGTGGTCCAGTTTGAGGTCCCGGATTTCATCCGCTTCGTTCCGTTCCGAGACCACCCGTGTGCCACCGTGGTCGGCGCTCGACGACGACGGCGCCCGGCCGGTTGCCGCGTTGAAGGCGTTCTGGGCTTCAGTCAGTTTTTCACCGGCCCGCTTGGCGGCCTTCTGGATGCTGAAGACCACGAAAGCGGCGAGCGCGAGCCAGCCGAAGGAGACAACAGCAACGATCCAGCCGACGACGTCGTTCTGGTTGGCCGCGAAGATCACGGCCACCAGGAAAGCTATGAGCACCACCGTCATGCCCAGTCCACCGATGCGGAAGCCTTTGAACGGGCTCTTGGCGGAAGCGGACGAGGGAACAGATGACGGGGAGTCGCCGAGGGATCGCATGCACCCATTGTCGCAAACTCCGCGCGGCGAACCGCTCGCTTCCACCCCCGGCGAACACCCTGCCCGGCTATTTCAGGAAGAGCTTGCGCAACCTTCCGGTAGTGAGCGTTATCCCGAGGGCAATCATCACGAGGTAGTAGGCGATATGGACTGCCGTGGCCGGGCTGAAGGAACCAATGCTGATCTGCCGCAGGAGTTCCACGCCGTGCCACAGCGGCATCGCTTGGATGAGCCACTGGATGTATTGCGGATAGACGCTCAGCGGGTAGAACGTGGCGCTGAAAAGGAACATGGGCAGCATGAAGAAGTTGATCCAGTCCATCTGTTGGAAAGTCTTCATGAAGCTGGTGATGCCCATGCCGAAACTCGCAAAGCCAAAAGCGATCAGTACTGAGGCCGGGATGACAAGGATGGCCCATGGCGTGGTGATGAGTCCCATGACGGCCATGACGGCCGTGAACCCCGTGGCATACAGGAGTCCGCGCAGCAGGGCCAGGAAGATCTCCCCGATGGCTACGTCCAATGGTCCAAGGGAGGTGTAGAGCATTCCCTGGTACAGCTTGGCGAAGTTCATCTTGAAGAACACGTTCCAGGTGGAGTCGTAGACGGCGCCGTTCATGGCGGACACGGCCAGGAGCGCGGGCGCGATGTAGGCCGCATAACTGATTTCCTGGCCGCCCGGTCCCGCCACGGTCCCCACTATGGGCCCGAGTCCCACGCCCATGGAAATCAGGTACAGCACCGGCTCGAAGAACCCGGATACAAGGATCAACCAGGTGCTGCTTTTCGCTGCCATGAGGCCCCGGGATACAACAGCAAGCGCGTTGCGGGAGTACAGCGGGCCGAAGGTACGTTCACGGGCAGCGTCAGTGGCGCTATGGCCTCCGGTAAGAACGCTCATGCCCCCATCCTCCTGACGAACTGGCGCCGCGTCAGCGTCCAACCTGCAGCGGCTGCGCCCACAAGGAACACGATGTGGGTCAGGGTCAACAAGGGATTCTCCTCGAGTCCATAGGTGAAGACGCGGCCCAGCTGCGTTCCGTGCCACACGGGGGAGATCCAACCGATCCAGCGCACTCCAAGCGGCAGCGAATCCAGCGGGAAGAAGGTGCCCGAAAACAGGAACAGCGGCACCACGATGAATCGCTGCACCAACGCGAACTGGCCGGAGTCTTTGGTGATGCTCGAGGCATAGGCCATGAGCGGCAGCCCGAAGGACAAACCGGCCACCGTGGCAACTATCGCCGACACCCAGCCCCACGGACTCGGCGAGGCACCGAAAATGGCCACGATGGCGAAGTAGACCACTGATTGCACGAGGAACTTCAAGGCACTGGCCATGATGTGGCCCGCGGCGATCTGCTGCGGTACGAGCGGGGAGGCGTGCGGGCCATAGAACACGCGGCGCCATTTGAAGCCGTCCATGATCGGGTAGGAAAAGTCGCCCGACGCCGTCATGACCGCGGATGAGACCAACAGTGCCGGCGCGATGAAGGTCAAGTAGTTCACGCCACCGAACACCGCCGCGCTGTTCGCATCCACCAGGCTCGCCAGCCCGATGCCCATCGCGAAAAGATAGGCCACCGGCTGCCCCACGCTGTACAGGAAGACGGACCAGCCGTAGCCGCGCATCACACGCAGGACCTGCTCGGCGTAGAAGAAGGATCCCCAGCGCTTCGCCCGGGTGGCTGAAACGGCAGGCGAGTGGGCGCTAATCAACGAGGCTCCGCCCGGTCAGCCGGAGGAAGACGTCCTCGAGCGAAGAACGCCGCACGAGCGAGGTCAGGGGACGGAGCCGACGTGCGGAGACTTGCTCCAGGGCCGATTCGCCGTCGTTCGCGTAGATGAGCACCCGGTCCGGAAGCGTCTCGACGCGTTCGCCGATGCCCGCGAGTTCGACGCCAATGGTGGCGTTGCGTTCCGAACCGAAGCGGAGTTCCAGCACCTCGCGCGTGGAATATTCGCGGATCAGGCTGGCCGGCGAGCCTTCGGCCATGATCCGGCCCTTGTCCACCACGATCAGCCGGTCACAAAGCTGCTCGGCCTCGTCCATGTAATGCGTAGTGAGAATCAGCGTGACGCCTTGTTCCTTGAGCCGGAACAGCCGGTCCCAAAGGATGTGGCGGGCCTGCGGGTCCAGTCCCGTGGTGGGTTCGTCCAGGAGCAGGATCTTGGGCTCGTTGATGAGCGAGCGCGCAATCGTGAGACGCCGTTTCATGCCGCCCGAGAGGGCATCGACCCTGGACTTGGCCTTGTCTGTCAGCTGGGCGAACTCGAGCAGTTCGTCGGCCTTGGGACGCAAATAGCTCAAGGGCAGGCCGAAGTAGCGGCCATAGACAATCAGGTTTTCGCGGACCTTCAGTTCCTCGTCCAGGTTGTCCTGCTGCGGCACCACCCCGAGGTGCGCACGGACTTCCGGCCCATGGGTTTCCGGGTCCAGGCCCATGATGCTGAGCTTCCCGGACGTGCGCTGGGAGACCCCGCCGATCATTTTCATGGTGGTCGATTTGCCGGCGCCGTTCGGGCCAAGCAGGCCGAAGGACTCCCCTGCCGGGACCTCGAACGAGATACCGTCGACGGCGATGAGCTCGCCGTAGCTCTTGGTGAGGTTTTCGGCTGTGATGACTGCGGATGGGTTCATCTGGAAGCTGGCTGACGTGGAAAAAGAGCGGGTGGCTTCATTGTGCACCCCAGCAGACTAGTAGAGCCAAGGAATACGTGAAAGAGGTATTCCGCAATTTTCTGGATTAACCTCCTGGGGCCCTCGCGCGACATTCTGCTGGATCATTCCGCACCTCAGGCCTTGGAACCGCGTGATTCCAAGGCCTGATGGTTTATCCAGACGAATGATCCAGCAGAATCCGTCGGTTCCTCACTTCGTCGGATGTGCCCGCAGCACTTCCAAGCGCTGTCGGTATTCGGTCTCGTCGATTTCGCCCCGCGCGTAGCGCTCCCTCAGCACGCTTTCGGCGCCCTGGGTTGCTGCCCAGTAGTGGTTCCGGCGCCACATCCGCCGGCCGAAGAAGATGAAGAATCCGATGACCAGGAACCAAAACAGCGGGATCAGGAGGAAAAACGGCCAGAAGACGAATCCGTCCCCCGGTCCATGGACGACGTCGGCGGGAAGCTGCGCGGCCGCGGCGCCGATGGTGGTGCTCAGTGATGTCAACATGTCCAGTCCAAACTCTCAACAGGCCGTATCTCGGCTCTGGTTCCAGTCTGGTTTTTGGCCCATCGAAACGCGTCGGCCACCGGGAGTCACTTGCGGACTTCCGCCTACTCCCCCGGGAGACAGCGAGCCGGGGCTAGCTGCTCCAGCCCGGCCGGACCAAGCCGGATTCGTACGCCAGCACCACCAATTGCGCACGGTCCCGGACCAACAGTTTGGTCATGATCCGCGAAACGTGCGTCTTCGCTGTCAGCGGGGTGATGAACAGCCGCTCGGCGATCTCTGCGTTGTTCAGGCCCTCGCCTACCAGCGCCAGGACTTCCCGTTCGCGCTCGGTGATGTGGTCCAGGGGTACTGTCTTCGACGCCGCCTTGCTGTGCAGGGCGAGCTGGGCCATGATGCGGCGTGTCACGGACGGCGAAAGGAGCGCGTCGCCGTCGTGGACTACCCGCACGGCGCGGATCAGTTCCTCCGGTTCGGTGTCCTTGACGAGGAAGCCGGCGGCACCCGCGCGCACGGCCTCGGCGATGTATTCGTCCAGCTCAAACGTGGTGAGGATGATGATGCGGGTGTGCGCGAGGCGGGGATTGGCCAGGATTTGCCGTGTTGCGGCCAGTCCGTCGCCATCCGGCATGCGGATGTCCATGAGCACGACGTCGGGTGCCTCACGCTCGGCCAGCCTGACGGCATCGCGGCCCGTACCCGCTTCCGCTACCACTTCCATGTCCGGTTCAGCGTCCAGGAGTGCCCGGAATCCAGCCCGGATAAGGTTCTGGTCGTCGGCTAACAGCAAGCGGATCATCGCGGGTGTCCTCCTTGCTCGGGGTTCAGCGGGAGGTTCGCTTCCACGCGCAGCCCCGGCTCCAGCGGCATCAGGCCAAGCGTGCCGCCCAGGGCCTCAACGCGCTCCCGCATGCCCCTCAGTCCATTCCCGGCGGGCGCTCCCCGGAGGCCTCCGCCGTCGTCGTCGATCCTCACCCTCAGCGCGTTCCCCGCCAATTCGAGAAGTACGACGGCGGACGCCGCGCCTGAGTGCCTGCGGACGTTGCTCAGCGCTTCCTGGACGATCCGGTAGGCGGCTTCCTGCTGCGCTGGGCCAAGGTGTTCCGGGCCAAGGTGTTCCGGGCCCACCCGTACAGGGTCTACGGAGTTCTCGAACCGCAGCTGCAGGCCGCCGCGCCGCGCGTCTTCCACGAGTTCCGGGATCCGCCCCAGACTTGGCGGCGCCGCGGGACTCAGCGGGGCGTCGTCGCGCAAGACACCGAGGAGCTGACGGACTTCGGCCAGGGATTCCTTGCTCGCTGCCTTGATGGCTTCCAGCGCCGGGCGGAGCTTCTCGGGATCGTTCGTTCCCAGATGGAGCGCCACGGAAGCCTGGACGTTGATCATCGACAGGGAGTGGGCCACAACATCGTGGATGTCCCGGGCGAGCGTGAGACGGTATTCGTCTCGTTCGGCCTGTTTCGCAGCCTCCCGCCGTCGCCGGTATTCGGCCATCCGTTCGCCCCGCCGTCGGAAGCCTTCACCGATCAGGACAAGGATCGCCGCCCAGGCAACCCCGGCAGAGGCCCGGACAAGCCCTGTCTCATCCCCGGCGAGGACGGCCATCAGAACGAGGGCGGCGGCGCAAATCCCGGCCCCAAGCCAGGCCTGCCAGCGGAGCCCCGCGGCAGCGGTCAGGATGATCGAGAGAGCCAAGGACAGCACGATCGGACCCCAGGCGTAACCGAGGAGCAGGTAGATGGACGTGACCGCGATAGTGATTGGCAGCATGATGGCGGGCCTGCGGGTCCGGAAAGCCAAGGCCGCGGGGCCGGCCAACAGCAGCATAAAGGCGAGCGGGTCCAAGGGGCGCAGGGCGGCCTGATGGCTCGCCGAAAAGACGGTCCCCAGGACCTGGATCAGGGCGACCGCGATCACGATGAAACTCGTGGGAGGACCCTGGAAACGCCGCTGCATGCTCCGAGCCTAGCCGCGGAGGGCGCCGGCGTCGTCGGGTTAACGATGTAGGGCACCTACTCCCGCGGGAGTAGGCGCCCTACACGGCGGTGGGGAGCAAAATCAGGCGACGCCGGAGACGCTTCCCGCTGCCAATTGGCGTTCCGCTGCTTCGACCACGTTGGTCATGAGCAGCGCCACGGTCATGGGACCCACGCCGCCGGGGTTCGGCGAAATCCAGCCGGCTACATCGGCAACGCCGGGATCGATGTCGCCGTGGACCTTGCTCTTGCCCGTCTCGGGGTCGGTTTCACGGGTGACACCGACGTCGAGCACGGCCGCGCCCGGCTTCACGTCCGCAGGCTTGACGATGTGCTTGGCACCCGCCGCGCCTACAATCACGTCCGCCTGCCGCAGCAGCTCCGAGAGGTTCCTGGTGCCGGTGTGCGTCAGCGTCACGGTGGCGTTCACGGCCCGCCGGGTGAGCAGCAGGCCGATCGAGCGGCCGATCGTGACGCCGCGGCCGACCACCACAACGTGCTTTCCGGCGAGGCTGTAGCCGTTGCGCTGCAGGAGCTCGATGACGCCGCGGGGTGTGCACGGCAGCGGCGAGGTGATCTCTCCGTTGACGTTGAGCACCAGCCGGCCCAGGTTGGTCGGGTGCAGGCCGTCGGCATCCTTGGCGGGGTCGATCCGCTCGAGGATGGCGTCGGTGTCCAGGTGCTTGGGCAGCGGCAGCTGCACGATGTAACCGTGGCAGGCGGGGTCCGCATTGAGTTCGTCGATGAGGGCCTCAACCTGGGCCTGGGTGGCGTCCGCCGGAAGCTCACGCTGGATCGAGTTCATCCCGATCTCCAGAGACTGCTTGTGCTTCATGGACACGTAAAGCTGCGAGGCAGGGTCCGCACCTACGAGCACAGTGGCAATGCCCGGAGTTACGCCGCGGGCCCTCAGGGCAGCGACACGCTCAGTCAGCTCAGACTTGATGGCGGCGGCGGCGGCCTTGCCGTCAAGGATCTTCGCGGTCTGCGCCATGGACGGGTTCACCACTGCTCGTGCTGCGGGTACAGCGGGAAGTCTGCAGCGAGCTTGTCGACCCGGGCCTGCAAGGCTTCAACGTCGGTAGCGGAGCCGGACTTGAGCGCCGAAGCGATGATCTCGGCAACCTCGGTGAATTCCGTGGCACCGAAGCCGCGGGTGGCGAGGGCCGGGGTACCGATGCGCAGGCCGGAGGTGACCATCGGCGGGCGGGGGTCGAAAGGAACGGCGTTGCGGTTGACGGTGATGCCCACCGAATGCAGGAGGTCTTCTGCCTGCTGGCCGTCCAGCTGCGAGTTGCGCAGGTCCACGAGGACCAAGTGGACGTCGGTGCCGCCGGTCAAAACGGAAACACCGGCTTCAGCGACATCGGCCTGGTTGAGGCGATCGGCGATGATCTTGGCTCCTTCAAGGACGCGCTCCTGGCGCTCCTTGAACTCCTCGCCGGCAGCGATCTTGAACGCAACGGCCTTGGCGGCGATCACGTGCATGAGCGGACCGCCCTGCTGTCCCGGGAACACGTTGGAGTTGAGTTTCTTCGCCCATTCCTGCTTGGCGAGGATCACGCCGGAACGGGGGCCGGCCAGCGTCTTGTGCACCGTGGAGGTAACGACGTCGGAGTGCGGCACCGGGCTCGGGTGCAGACCTGCTGCGACGAGGCCAGCGAAGTGGGCCATGTCCGTCCAAAGGAGCGCGCCAACCTCGTCGGCGATGGAGCGGAAGGCTGCAAAGTCGAGGTGGCGCGGGTAAGCGGACCAGCCGGCGATGATGACCTGCGGCTTCTCGGCAATGGCCTGTTCGCGGAGCTTGTCCATGTCCACGCGGAAGTTGTCTTCTTCAACCTGGTAGGCAGCTACGTTGTAGAGCTTGCCGGAGAAGTTGAGCTTCATGCCATGGGTCAGGTGGCCACCGTGGGCCAGGGAAAGGCCGAGGATCTTGTCACCAGGAGTGATCATGGCGGACAGGGCTGCGGCGTTGGCCTGCGCACCCGAGTGCGGCTGTACGTTGGCGTACTCAGCGTCGAAGAGCGCCTTCACGCGGTCGATGGCCAGTTGCTCGGCGATGTCCACGTATTCGCAGCCGCCGTAGTAGCGGCGGCCCGGGTAGCCTTCGGCGTACTTGTTGGTCAGGACCGAGCCCTGGGCCTCCATGACGGCGCGGGGGGCAAAGTTCTCGGAAGCGATCATTTCCAGGGTGCCGCGCTGGCGGCCGAGTTCCTGTTCCAGAACTGCTGCGATCTCGGGGTCGAGCTCGGAGAGCGGCTGGTTGCTGATGGTCGCGGAGGTGATGGTGGTGGTGGTCACGAAGATCTCCTGGATAGGCAACGGGTATTTCTACAGGTCAGGCTACCGGCTGGGTTTTTTCCATGCCTTTGATTACGGGGCATGGCACAGCGACAGTAAAACGTGACCCTCGGCCCAGGCGTACGATCCGTGGTCTTCATCAATGCCGCTCCCTGGTGGTACACCACCCAACGCCAGTCGCGACGACTTAAACAGTACAACAGGTGCGCAACGGTAGGCTTGATCGTGTGACTGACTCCACCCTGCCTACGTCTTTTGTTGTAACCCTGTCCTGCCCGGACCGGCCCGGAATTGTGCACGCCGTTGCAGGCGCTTTGTTGGAGGCTGGCTGCAACATCGCCGATTCCCAGCAGTACGGCAGCCCCAGCACGGGAAACTTCTTCATGCGGGTGGAAGCCACGACGTCCTCGACCCAGGCTGAACTGAGTTCGGCACTGGCCCCGGTGGCCGAAGAATTCGGCATGAAGTGGCAGATCAACCCGGTGGGCCAGAAGGTCCGTACCCTCATACTGGGTTCAAAGGACGCACACTGCCTCAACGATCTGCTCTTCCAGCAACGCACTGGCACCCTCCCCATCGAGGTGCCGGCCATAGTATCCAACCACCGGGACCTCGAAGGTCTGGCGGAGTTCTACGGGATCCCCTTCCACCACATCCCTGTCACTCCGGACACCAAGCCCCAGGCCGAGGCGAAGCTGCTCGAGCTCATCCGTGAGCACGGCATAGAGCTGACCGTCCTGGCGCGCTACATGCAGGTCCTCTCCAACGAGCTCTGCACCGAACTCAACGGCAAGGCCATCAACATCCATCACTCCTTCCTGCCGTCCTTCAAGGGCGCCAAGCCCTACCACCAGGCGCATGCCCGGGGCGTGAAGATCATCGGTGCCACCGCCCACTACGTCACGGCGGACCTCGACGAGGGCCCGATCATCGAGCAGGAAGTCATCCGGGTGGACCACGCCCGCACAGCCGAGCAATTCGTGCAGATGGGCCGCGACGTCGAGGGCCGCACGCTGGCGCAGGCTGTGCAGTGGCACGCCGAGCACCGCGTCCTGCTCGACGGCACCCGCACGGTGGTTTTCAACTAGCGCTCCCCCACCCAACTAGCTCGCATTTGTTGTCGTTTTGACGCCTCATAACGACACCTATTGCGAGTCAGTTGGGTGTTCTACGCTGGGTCCATGGACGGGATCCGGAGGGCCTTCAGCGACGAAGCCGACAATCACGAGGCGAACCTGGCCGTTTACTACGACCGGCAGGCCGGCATCCAGAACACCCGCGCCATGACCCCGCATCGGACGGAATGCCGCGATTGGTTCATTCGGCTGCTCAAGGACGAACACCGGCACTCGATGTTCGAACTAGGCTGCGGCACCGGCGTCGAAGGATTGGAATTCGTCCGAGCGGGACTGCATTACACGGGCGTCGACCTTTCCGAGGAGAGCGTCCACGTCGCCCGTTCCAAGGGCTTGGACGCCAGCGTGGCGAGCGGACGGTCCCTGCCGTTCGCCGACGCCACGTTCCCGGCCGTGTGGACCATGAGCACCCTCTTGCATGTCCCCAACAGCACGATCCACGACGTCGTCGCTGAACTCGTGCGGGTCAGCGCGGCCGGTGCGCCGATCGCCGTCGGGCTCTGGTCCGGTGACGACGAAGAAGTCCTCAACCCTGAGGACCAAGACGAGCCGCGGCGGTTCTTCAGCCGGCGGAGCGACGACACCCTGCGCCGCATCTTGGGTGCCTACGGCACGGTGGAACACTTTGAAACCTGGCCCGAGGGAACGGGCGTCGAGTCCGGACCCGGTGCCGGCAATTGGACCCAGCATTACCAGTTCCTGGTCCTCCGGACACCTTCCGACCCAACTGACTCGCAGTAGGTGTCGTTATGGGGCGTCAAAGCGACACCTATTGCTAGCTCGTTGGGTTGGGGCCGGCGTGTTCTAGGCTTGCCCCATGGCTCCCATTTACACCTTCGCCGGGGATACTCCGGCCATCCATGACACCGCCTTCGTGGCACCCACGGCTTCCATCATCGGCAAGGCCACCCTCGGCGCGGACTCCAGCGCTTTCTATGGCGTGTCGGTCCGTGCCGACACCGCCGCAATCAGCGTCGGTGCCGGCTCGAACCTGCAGGACAATGTGGTCCTGCACGCCGACCCCGGTTTCCCCTGCACCGTCGGCGAACGCGTCAGCGTCGGCCACAGCGCCGTCGTCCACGGATGCACCGTGGAGGACGACTGCCTCATCGGCATGAGCGCCACCATCCTGAACGGCGCCGTCATCGGTACCGGTTCGCTTGTTGCCGCCGGCGCGGTCGTGCTTGAGGGAACTGTCATCCCGCCGCGATCCTTGGTTGCCGGGGTGCCCGCCAAGGTGCGCCGCGAACTGAGCGAAGAAGAGCTCGACGGCGTGAAGCGCAACGCGGCGCACTACCGGGAGCTGGCGGCGGCGCACCGCGGGATGCACGCGCAGCGCTAGTCCAGGCTGATCGGACCCAGCTCGTCCAACAAATCACCGGGACCGGGGTTGCCTGCCACGGACGATCCACCGAGGTGGTTCACCACACCCCACACGGCGTTGAGACCTGTGGTGACGGCGCCTTCGGCCCAGCCTGCGGTGAACGAGACGTCGTCGCCGGCCAGGAAGATGCCCCGCTGGCTCTCCGGCAGTTTGTCCTGCTTGAAGTGCGTGAACAGTCGCTGCTGGTAGCGGTAGTGCCCGGGCAGGTTGGCCTTGAAGGCACCCATGAAATTAGGATCGGCCTCCCAGGAAACGGTGATCGGCTGGCCCACGATGTGGCTCGCGATGTCCACGCCCGGGTAGATCTGCTCGAGCGAGTGAAGCATGAGCCTGACTCGCTCCTCGGCATTGAGCGAGAGCCACTTCAGGGCGTCGTCGTTCCACGTGTAGGAAAGCAGGATGACGGCAGGCTTGTCCGGACCGTCGTCGAGCAGGTACGTTGCCCGGTTGAGCCGGTCGGTCAGCGTCATGGAAAGCACTTCGCGGCCCGTTTCGGGGTCGATGTCCTTCCAGAACGGCCGGTCCACCATCACGAAGGTCTTGGACGACTGCATGTAGTGCGAGCGCTCGATCGCGGTCCAGAGTTCCGAGGGGAACAACGATTCCTGGGTGTGGATCCGCGTGGACAGCAACCATGACTGGCACGTGGTCACGACGGCGGGGTAGCCGGTTTCGCGGCCCCAACGTTCGCGCACCATGAGGTCGCCGTTCGCTCCGCGTTCGATGCGGTCCACGGCTCCGCGCGGGGAACCGGAATGCAACGATGCGAGCGAGGTGCCCTCGGGCCAGTGAGCCATGCCCGACGGCGCGTGGTGCCAAAGTGCCTCGGGGAGCCGTTGCGCTCCCCCGGTGATGAGCCGGTGCTGGTCATCGGCGTCGGTGTAGACGACGCGCAGGATTTCGAGGATGGAGTTGGGGAAGTCGGTGTCCCAGCCGCCGGTGCCGAACCCTACCTGCCCGAAGGCCTCGCGGTGTGCGAATCCGGCCTCCTTGAAGGACTTGCTTGCGGCGATGAAGCCGTAGAAGGTCTGCTCATCCAGGAGCGGGAGCAGTTCGTTCCATAGCTCCTTGATGCGCTTGGTATCGCGGGCCCGGATCGCCTGCTGCATCTCCTGGAACGCTGCGCCGTCATTCACAGCGGCCTTCCACGCTGCGGCAACCTCGTGGAAGAACTCGGGCAGGTCCGCCGAGGTGGCGGCGTAGTGCTTCTGCCCGGCCAGCTCGATCACCGTGCTTGAAGTTGCGGGCGCGAGCGGGTTGGGGAATTCCTGGGTGTCCAGGCCGAGGAGGTCCACGTAGTGGTAGAACGCCTTGCCTGACACGGGGAAGCGCATGCCGCCAAGGTCTGCCACCACTCCGGGAGCGGAGGGGAAGCCCGCGGTGCGCAGCCGCCCGCCGATCTGGTCGGCCTCGTAGACCACGGGGCGCAGCCCGAGCTTCATGAGCTCGTAGGCCGTGACGAGTCCCGACAGGCCGGCGCCGATCACCGCGACCTCCGTGCCGTACCGTTCCGGCGGCACAACCGCCAGGCCGTCGGAGTGGGCCAAGTAGTGGTCGTAGCTGAACGGGAAGTCCGGGTTCAGCATGGTGATGGGAGCGTCGCCCGGCGTCGCTTGGGAAGTCCCGGTGTCACCTGTGCGGGGTGTGGGTTCCGTGGGCAATTCGGTGGCGATGGTCATGAAAGTTCTGCCTTCACAGTTTCCGGGTCAGCGACCCTTGCGGATAGTTCACGGTATTCCTGATCGGTCAGGGCTGCTACATTGGAGTTCCGGCGTCCGTAGCCGAAGTAGAGCGCGATCCCCACAAGCATCCAGCCGCCGAATACCACCCAGGTGTCGGCACCCAGGTTGGCCATGAGGTAGGCGCACATCAGCGTGCCGAGAACAGGAGTGATCGGGTAGAGCGGTACGCGGAAGCTGCGCTTGAGCTCCGGGCGGTTGCGCCGCAGGTAGATGACGGCGACGTTCACCAGCGCGAACGCAAAGAGGGTGCCGATGCTGGTGGCGTCAGCCAGGGCACCGAGCGGGACGAGCCCCGCGGTGAGTGCGACGGCGGTGCCCACGATGAGCGTTCCGGCCACCGGGGTGCCGGTTCGCGGAGAGATACGGCCGAAGACCTCCGGGACCAGTCCATCGCGGGACATGGAGAGCAGGATGCGGGTCTGGCCATAGAGGACCGTCAGCACGATGCTGGCGATGGCCAGCACGGCTCCGATGGAGAAGACGAGCGCGATCCAGGGCTGGTGGGTGGTTTCCTCGAGGATCTGGACGAGGGCTGCCTCGGTGCCGCCGAACCATTCCCAGGGGCGGGCGCCGATGGCGGCTACGGCAACCAGGACGTAGATGCTGGTCACGATCACCATGGAGAGCAGGATAGCGCGGGGCAGGTCGCGCTTAGGGTTGCGGGCCTCTTCGCCGGCGGTGGAAGCGGCGTCGAAGCCGATGTAGGAGAAGAACACCCTGGATGCGGCGGCCGAAACACCCGCGGCGCCCATGGGCATGAGCGGTTCGAAGTTGCCGGCGTTGAATGCGGTGAACGCAACGGCGCAGAAGAAGAGCAGGATGACGATCTTGATGGTCACGATCACGGTGTTGATCCAGGCGCTTTCCTTGGCACCTCGCACCAGCAAGACCATCGCGAGGACCACAATCAGCATGGCCGGGATGTTGACCACGCCGCCGCTCCCCGGCGGCTGGGACATCGCGTCCGGCAGGAACTGGCCGAACGCGGCGAGGGTTTCGTTCACGTATTGCCCTGCGCCGACGGCCACGGCAGCCACGGAGACCGCGTATTCGAGGACGAGGCACCAACCACAGATCCAGGCCATGCCTTCGCCCATCGTGGCGTAGGAGTAGGAGTAGCTGGAACCGGCAACGGGTACGAGGCCCGCCATTTCGGCGTAGGACACAGCCGAGAACAGGGCAGCAAGGCCCGCCACGACGAAGGAAATCCAGACCGCTGGTCCGGCCAGCGGCACGGATTCACCCAGGATCACCAGGATGCCCGTGCCGAGGGTCGCGCCGACGCTGATCATTGTCAGCTGGAGGACGCCGAAGCTGCGGACCAGCGGCGTACCGCTTTCGCTGCTTCCGGCTTCGCTGACCATCTGCCCGATCGGTTTGCGGCGCAGCAGCTGCGAACCGAGCCCCGGCCGGCGGGTGGTGTTGCCGGGATCTGTATTCGCGGCGTGCGTTGGCTTGGTCTGGGTGGAGGTAGGCACAGTCACCGTTGACGTCCCTTCAGAGTAGTTGGCGGTTTCCCCTGACCACCCTAAGCCTGTGAGCCAGCTCTCACGGCGGTGCAAAATGACCTATAGTGATCAACCATGAGACGTATTGCACAATCAGAACCGACGCCGGAAGCGGCACTTTCCGGGCAGGTCAGCGTTGACCTATCTGCGATTTCAGACAACATCAAAGTCCTCAAGAAGCGCACCGCCGCGCCGCATTTCATGGCCGTCGTCAAAGGGAACGGCTACGGTCACGGCCTCGTGGATGTTGCCCGCACGGCCGTTGCGGCAGGAGCCGATTGGCTAGGAACCGCCCAGTTGAGCGAAGCCATCATCTTGCGCCAGGCGGGCATCACCGTGCCGGTCCTTTCGTGGCTGTATCTGGCATCCCAGACCAGCGCGACCATCCGTGAGGCACTCGAGTACGACGTCGACGTTTCGCTTGGGAGCGTCGGTCAACTTGAGGTCCTGGCCGGGATCGCGGGGCAATTGGGCTGCCCCGCCGTCGTGCACCTGGAGCTGGACAGCGGCCTCAGCCGCGGCGGAGCGCGCAAGGAAGACTGGCCCGAACTCGTGGCCCAGGCTCGCAAGGCCGAGCAGGATGGCACGGTTCTGGTCCGCGGCATCTGGACCCACCTGGCCTGGGCCGATGTTCCCGCCCACCCCGGAAACGCTGCAGCCGTGGCGGAGTTTGAAGACGCCGTTCGCGCAGCGCGCGCTGCCGGCCTGGACCCGCAGCTGCGGCACGTGTCGAGCTCTGCAAACATCCTGGACCGGCCCGAATTCCATTTCGATATGGTCCGCGCCGGACTGGCGATCTACGGATTGGCCCCGGCGGACCACCTGGATCCCGCCGACTTCGGACTTCGCCCCGCCTTGAGCGTCACCGCACCACTCGTCATGGTCAAGAAGGTCCCGGCCGGGACCGGGGTCAGCTACGAACACCAGGCCATCACGCACGAACCGCGCTACCTCGGACTCATCCCCCTGGGCTACGCCGACGGCATCCCCAAGGGCATCAGCGGCCGGAGCCTGGTCCAGATCGCCGGACGGAAAGTCCCCGTGATCGGCAAGGTGTGCATGGACCAGTTCATGGTGGACCTCGGTCCGGATGCGTCCGGGATCGAGGTCGGAGACACGGCGGTCCTGTTCGGCGATCCGGCCGGAGGGGCTGCGAGCGCCGACGATTGGGGCGCCGCCATCGGAAGCCACGGCGACGAGATCATCAACCGGATCGCACCGCGGCTCCCCCGCGTGTACGAATCCAGTGCCTACGAGTGCCCCGATTACCAGGAGGCAGCGAGCGATGTCGCCTGAGCCGAGCCCCAGCCGCCTGAGTTTCGTCACGCTTGAGCAGTTTCTGAACCAGCTGCCGCCCGAGTTGGAAATACTCCACGACGGCGGCAGCGGCGGGGAGCTGCTGCGCTGGGTTGAACCGAGCGAACTGGACGATCCCACGCCCTACCTGCCGGAGGGGGAGTTCCTGCTGACCGCGGGACTCCCCTTCCTGGGTGACGGCGGGTCCAAGGAGAACGTCGATGCGTACGTGAAGCGGCTGGTGGGAGCCAAGGTGGCGGCGCTGGGGTTCGGGATCAGGCCGTATTTCGACGCCGTCCCGGCCGAGCTAGTCAAGGCGTGCCGCCGGCACCAGCTCACCTTGATCGAGATCCCGGAATCGATACCGTTCGCCGCGATCGGGCTTGAGTTCTCCCAGCTCCTGGAATCGGACAATGCGAAGGTCTTCCGCCAGCTCGCAGACACCAACAGGCAACTCATGCGGGCAGTCCTCTCCCCTCGGCCGGAACACGAGCTCCTCGCCGCTTTGGTCCAGAAGGTGCCCGTCTGGGCACTTCTCGTCGGAGCGGACGGGCGGGTACGTGCGCGCGCCCACGCAGCCGGCGGCAGCACCGGCGTCGAGCATTCACTACTGGAGCCGATGCTGGAGCGGCTCCTTTCGGGCAGCGGACCGCGGGTTGAGGTGGACGGCTTTGAGCAGCCGGGATCGGCGATGGTTTTCGGCCACCCGCTCCGGAGCACCAAGGACGCCAATCTGGGCGCCCTGATCCTGGGCTCGGACGCTGCGCTGACTCCCGCCCAGAACAGCGTGGTGCAGTCCGTCGTAGGGCTGCTGGAGCTGCTCGTCCGCCAACGGACCAGCGGCTCGCTCGCGCCGAGCCAATTGGCGACGGCGTTGCTTTTGCACCCTGAAAGCCTTGCCACCGGCGGGACACGGCACGTCAACGGGCTCAAGGATCTCGTCGCCCAAAGCCTGTCCTCCACGCGATCCGCTCCCCTGCGCGTGGTCCAAGGCATCAAGGTGGACTCCCCCGAGTGGCCGGCCGGTGACAGCCCGGTGCGCGAGCTATTGCAGTGGCGGCGCCTCTTCGACACCAAACTGGTGGAAATCACCGATTACGGGTTCGCTGCGATCACTCGTTTGAAGGTGGACGACGCACTCCTCGCGGACGTCGAAAAGCTCGGTTGGCGGCTCGTCATCGGAGACCCGACGGAACTGACCGGGCTCGCCGCAGCGCATCAGCGCGTGACGTCACTCCGTTCACGGGTCCAGTACAGCGGACGGAGCGCTCGCGTCGACGAGGTGACCTGGTCCGTTACGGGGCTCCTGGGACGCGAGGCCGGATCCATGCTTGCCGCGAGG
The DNA here is from genome assembly GCF_044908325.1 of Arthrobacter sp. GAS37. NCBI lineage: Bacteria > Bacillati > Actinomycetota > Actinomycetes > Micrococcales > Micrococcaceae > Arthrobacter > Arthrobacter sp. GAS37. The sequence continues at coordinate 113,270 of NZ_JBIYDB010000005.1, read as the reverse complement.
CTCCTTGAACCGGTACTCGCTTTAGAAGCCGATCGGCGCGATCCCCTCTTAGCGGTACTCCGGGGCTGGCTGAGCGAAAACGGCAGCTGGGACGCCTCCGCCAAACTCCTGGGGTTGCACCGCAACAGCGTGCGCCGCCAGATCGGCCTGCTCGCCGAACTCCTCGACACCGACCTGAACCAGGCCCAAGTGCGGGCGGAGCTTTGGATCGCCCTTCAGTACACGGACGGTTTGGTGGGCGGAGGGGACGCCTAGTCCCTCTTCTTCCTCAGCGACAGAATCAACTGGCGGCGTTCCCGCCGGATGGATACGGACAGTAGCGCACTTCACGCCGACGTTCTATGGGATTGACGTAAGGGTTAGGGGTTGGTGTGGGTTGCTGTGCCGCTACGATCCTCGCTTCCGGCGCGCCCTTCCAATCAGCATCAGGAGGAGACCCAGGGCGACGCAAGCCAGGCTCACGTACAGCAATGCCCGTTCGGCCGGCGCAAATGCAACCAATTTACGGAAGACTTCCGGCGGTACGGCTGGATCCAGATCCTCTACGTACATATAGCGCGAAAAGGAGGAGATCCAGAGGGTGAGGGCAATCAAGAAACCCGCACCGGCCCCAAAACCGCCAGCAAAAATGAACGCTCTCGCTCGAGTCATCGCTTGCCTCTACTTTCGCTCCTGTGATGGTTCATAGAACTTGCGTCTTCCTCGATTAGCGAGGTCCTGCCAAGAATCAGCCGCCCGGTTACGACCAATAACCGTCATAGGGATTACAGCGGTACCGAACCAAGGAATCGAGCCATTGACAGTTGGCCGCCAGGATTCCATATTGTACTTCGGCAGTTAGTCCACCGCCATGCGTTGCCACCTAGCTTAGTCTTCACCTCGTCGCGATAAGCCCACCGCGTTTCAATCCCTCGATTCATGATGTTGGTTCCCCCAACTTGTCGGCGTGACATTGATTTGATACTAATCACCCCCCAAATGCCCATTGGTCGGGCCGATCACGAATTCCCCTATGAGTGTTTTGCCGTCGACTTCGTACACGGGGAACGGGAAGGATTTACCGCTGCGGGGCTTTTGCCAGTCGAGTGCATCCTGGGGGCTATTGAAGGTCTTCATGGCCGCCGTGCCGTCGGCTTCTTCCAGGTCGGAGACCGCTGTACTGCGCTTTCCCCGAGCTATTCGTTCGAAAGCTACTCCGCAAGTTACTGATAACCCTTCGCCCCTCAAGCTTTTCAGGCAGAGTCTTCCCACTCGGTAGAGCTCCGGGCGGCGTTCGCGCAAGTAGGGCACCTGTTCCCGGGCTGCTTTGACGCTTTCCGTGGAGATCTCGGCGAACAGCAATGCCGCGCCATCCCCGGCGGCAGCGAGCAATGAACCATCCGGACCGGCCACCACGCTACCGCCAAGGAAGTCACACCCGTCCTCGTGGCCGCTGTGGTTCGCGTAGGCCACGTTGAGTTGGCTCTCCAGCGCCCGGGCACGGATCGCGCGGAGCTTTGGATCGCGCTTCAGTACACGGACAGCTTGGTGGGCGGAGGGGACGCCTAGTCTCGGTGCTTCCAGGCTTGTAGTCTCAGCGCTTCCTGGCTGCGGCACTATCTACGTGTCGTGCTGCATAAAACACGTAGACGGTGCCGCAGCCACACGGAGAAACGTCGATTTTGCACGTATTTTTCCCGGTTCCACCACTTAATTTCGCCGATCGACCACTGAGACGCGGTTTTCGCGGCCTACCATTCGGATGCCGGCTACACGGGATCCGCCAGTAGCTCAAATCGAAGTGGAGGAACGAAATGCTCGCGACGACCGCATTGAACGCAAGCAGCACGATGGCAACGGCACGAACCAAGATTGACGAAATGATTGTTCGCTACGACGGCTGGTTTCTGGTGATTCTGGCCGTCCTGATGGTGCTTGCTTTTGCATTGCTCGCAGCGATGGCCGTCTGGTGCCTGACGCAGGGCCGAGGCCGCTTTACCGGCAACTGGAGTTGGAGCCAATGGGGTGTCTCTGTGTGGGTTGAATGCAGGTAACTCCCAGCAAGCCAGCCGTCGTGGTGGCACAGACAACGTGCCACCACGACCAGAGCATCGGAATCACGCGCCATGACTCTCAGTGTTGCCAACGTCAACTACGCCTACAATTCCAGGACCCAAGTGCTTCATGATGTCTCGTTCACGATCGCCGAGGACCAGGTCATGGGCCTCATTGGTCCCAACGGGTCTGGAAAGTCCACCCTGATAAAGGTCATCCTGGATCTGCTCCAACTTCAAAGCGGCCGCGTCCACATTGGGTCTGACAGTAGTCAGAGCCGCAGCGCCAAGATGTCTTCGATCTACTTGTCGAGCAATGATTACCTCCCTGAGTTCCTCACAGGGGAAGAATACGTGCGTTTCATGCACGGGCTCTATGGAGAACCCATGGATCACGAGGCACTGAGGACGCAATTCGCCAGGTACTCGATGCGCGAAAGACAGCGCGACTTGATCGAAGACTACTCACACGGCATGAGGAAGAAGTTGCAACTCATCGCCGCGTTCATGCTCAGGCGAAGGTTTACCGTAATCGATGAGACCCTCAATGGCGTCGACATCGATGCGATCAACCTCTTCGAGCGCGATATCCGGAATCTTGCCAAAGAAGGCCGCTCAGTTCTGCTGTGCAGCCATGACTTCACCATGTTGGAGCACGTCGCTGACGAGCTGGCACTTCTCGTCCAAGGGGCCCTCGTGGTTCAGGCTCCGGTCCGGAAAATCATCCAAGATCATGGCACGATAGCTGACCTTGCCAACGAATTCATCCAAGCGATGGAACCGTCATAAATGCGCCTCAAGAGCGTAGTTCTTCTGTTTCGATTGTTCTGGCTCTTCATCGTGAGACGCGTCTTCGGACGAGGCCTGTTGGCAAGCCCGGCTGCCCGGCTTTCAGCCATATTCCTGCTCGTTGCCGCGTTCGCCGGATTCAACGTGTTGAGCTATGTGGTCATCCGCCAGTATCTCGGTGGAACCGGCCTGCTTGAGCCTGTTCTTCAAGTCGCCAACGCATCGGTCGGATTCTGGGTACTTATCGCGTACACACTGATCCGGGTGCTGTTCATGAAGGCAGATGAGCTTCTGAAGCTCTCCTTTAATCTGCCAGTGACCAACAGGGAAAGGACAATGGCATTTGCGCTCTTTGAGTCGTCCCTCGTTCTCCTTGTGACCGTGTTCGTTTTCGGTGCATTCTCCATTTCAACCGTGCTGATCGAGGGAACTGATTACATTCCGAGGGTTCTGGCGTCCATCTGGTTTCCCGCTATTTCAACGTACCTACTTCTGAGCCTCGGCTACTATCTCCTTGAACGTGGTCTACAGGCCCTCAGGATTGCCCGACTCCGCGGCCTGGTAGTCCCGATGGTGCTGGCTCTCGGGCTGGCCGTGGCCTTTCCTCAAACCAACGAGCAGAGCAGCCAGATCGCCGAAAGCTACGTATTCGGGCGCGACTACAATGCACCGGTGTTGCTCTACGCGAAGCTGCAGGAAGACGTCGGGCTCTGGTTTTCCATTTTAGTGCTGCTTGCGACATCAGCAGCAATTATTCCAGCAATAGTGGCGATCGCCCCCAGGAACTACGTTCCGATGCGTCGCTTCTTCGCCTTTCTGCCTTCACGCTTGGCAGGGAGTAAGTTCGGCGTTTACCTCCTGGTCTTGTTTCGAAGTTTCGAAACAATTGTTGCCGCCTCTTTTATCATCATCTATTCCGTCTTCGCCTGGCTCGAGCATCTGGTGTTGCCACCCTACGCCCTTGCCCTCATCACGTTTCAGGGAGTCTATGCATTTTCAAACTCTGAGCCTCTCCGACGCATGGTCACCTATCCGGGCCGCACCGTTGCGAACTACTTGCGCCTCGTGGGCTCGCAAAGCGTCCTCCTGATGGTTGTGGGCATTCCAGTCATCGTGATTTCCGTGGCCCAGGGAGTTTCCTTTGAAGCCTGTCTGCCAGTGCTCGGATTCTGCTTGAGCAACATTCTCATATCAACCCTTGTTGGCATTGCCTTCCCTCCCGAGAAGGGAAACCCATTCACGGTAATCATCGGAGTCCTGCTAACGATGATAGTCGTCATGATTGTGGCGCTTGGTTTGAACGTCTTTAACTTTGATCCAATTATCAGTGCGGCAATTTTCGCTGCCCTTAACTTACTCGTCGTCTTTTACAGCATCCTGGGTATGCGAAGAATGGAGAGGATTGCGCGCCATGAAGTGGTTGCTTAGATTCATCGCTGGGCTGACAGTCTCTTTTGTTGTCACCATGATCGTCGTTGTCACGAGTTTCATCACCACGATGTTCTCGGCGTCAGAAATAGGAGTCAGGAAATTTGGCCTGTTCGGCGCGCTCTTCTTCGAACCTCATGAACAGGCCGACGGAGCGACCGCATTGGAAATCGGGGTGTCGAACGGCGCGCCCATCGCTTTGGTCTTCGCGGCATGCTTGGTTTTTTATGTTGCCGTTGCTGCAGTCCTGGAACGACTGAAGCTCCACAAGAAGCGACTCCTACGAGCAGACCAGGGTTGACCGTTCGCACGATCACCCTCACGGATGCGACCGTCGGCCTGATAGCCAAGCAACTCATATGGTCATGCAGATGGCCATTTGCCGCCGTCGTTCTCAGCTTCACTGCGTGCACCTTCCTGGCCGCCGTGACGACTGACCCAATCCTTTTCCAGGCCGGCCTGTGGCTCCTTGTGCATGCACTTTTCCTGCTGGGCGGTTTTCTGGTGCATGAGTGGTCCCATGTTGCGGGCATGAGGCTGTTTCGCGGGGTTTCAGACATCGTGATATCTGCCGGAGTCCTTCGCTTTTCCGTCATTCCGGTCGGGCGTCTCTACGGGTGGCAGATCGCAGTCGTGGCAATACTGGGCCCGAGTGCATCCTGCTTGGTCGGGGCGCTGGTTGCCCTACTCGCGCCCGGCTCCCTGCTGCAGTATTGGTTCCTGTTGCATGCAGTCTTCCTTCTGCCGTTTTTTGGCGATGGACGCAGCCTCATTCTCGGAATCCGTGTGTGGGCTCGGACGGTTGGCTTGCGAGCGCCCGGGAACAACTGCTGATCAGGGTCTCTGCGAGCGCCGGCGGAAACTGCTATGCCAAAAGCCCAGCAGGACCGCCAGGACCAGCAGACCGAAAAATACCCAGACGGGCTGGCACGTTACCGTAGCAAGAAAAGGGCCTCCGGCCACACCCGCGACAACAGCGACAGCCCATACAGTGAACAAAATGCGTCGTTCCTGTTTGAGCGAATTTTTCATGGTCCACACCCTCCTACGCTACCTGCGATCGGAGGCAATCGAGATGCAACTATCGTTTTTGTTATGGATCTGCGATGAAAATTGACAAAAACTCCATCACCGAGCCCAGCACTCCGCCGTCGCCTTGGACAAGTGCCGCCAGCGCGGCATCACAAACCCTCAACCTTGTGGAGCAGAGTCTTCCCACTCGCGGTACAGCTCCGGGCGGCGTTCGCGCAGGTAGGGCACCTGTTCCCGGGCCGCTTTGACGCTTTCGGTGGAGATCTCGGCGAACAGCAATGCCGCGCCATCCCCGGCGGCAGCGAGCAATGAACCATCCGGACCGGCGACCGCGCTTCCGCCAAGGAAGTCACACCCGTCCTCGTGGCCGCTGTGGTTCGCGTAGGCCACGTTGAGCTGGCTCTCCAGCGCCCGGGCACGGATCAGGACCTGCGGCACGGCCTCGAAGCCCGCGGACAGGGCGGTGGGAACCAGCAGAAGTTCAGCGCCCCGCATGGCCGCAGCGCGGACGCTTTCGGGAAACTCGACGTCGTAGCAAATCAGCAGCGACGTTTTGATCCCGTTGAAGTCCACGACGCCGGGAGCCGCTTGGGCGGCTGAGAACGCCTTTCGCTCCTCCTCGCCGAAGAGGTGCACTTTGTCGTAGTCCAGGAGCACGGTTCCGTGCGCGTCCAGAAGAGTGGCGGAGATATGCCAGCCGCCGTCGGCAGCCGGTGCGGGAAGGCTGTAAACGAGCCCGATGGCCCGTGAACGCGCAATGTCCGCAAGGCGCCCGCGAATGCTTGGGAGAACTGCAGGATCCAGCTCCGCGTGGAGCCTCAGCGGCGCGTAGCCCACCGGGAAGAGCTCGGGCGTCAGCAACAAGGAGGCCCCGGCCGCGGCAGCACACTGTGCCGCCGCATCGACCGTCCTTAGATTGGCGTCGATGTCCAGGACAACAGCGTTGGCCTGCAGAACGGACAGCAGCATCATTACCACCTCGATAGCACCTTGCATCCCCCGTCAGGCGTTCATGGGAGACACGCCCGGGATTACTCGTGATTCCAGCCTAGCCAGCCGCAGGCCGGTCCCACAGGACAAATGGACCTGCGGACAGCCCGCCGAGGATGGATCGTACAAATCTGCGGCACAGTTCATGACGGAGATGCAACTTTACTCCATTGCGTTAACTTCTTGACTGCAACCGTGATTTGAGGCACGCTTCATGTCATGCCTGCAACATCCAGCTCGACGAAGAGCCACCGCAAAAACCCCGGCTCGCAATCAGCACTGCGCCACCTGAACCAGCAGCGGATCATCGAATGCCTGCTGAGCGGCCCATCCACCCAGGCCGAACTCGCCAGGCAGACCGGCCTTTCCACGGCAACGGTGTCCAACATCGTCAAGATCATGCAGGACGCAGGGCTCGTCTCCACCGAACCGATCACCAGCTCCGGACGCCGGGCACTGAACGTCAGGCTGAACAGCAACGGTGCTGTCGCCGTCGGGATTGATTTTGGCCGGCGCCACCTGCGGGTGGTCTTGGCCTCGCTGGGCTATCACATCATCGTCGAGGAAACCGTCACGCTACCCCTTGGCCACCACGCCGAACAGGGCATCAGCGCCGCCGTCGCGCTCCTCAAAAAACTCTTGCTCGAAAGCGGGGTTGACCGAAGCGCGGTAGTTGGCGCGGGCGCCGGCATAGCCGGCCCCATCGACCGCCGTTCCGGCACCGTGGCACAGGGTGCCATCCTGCCCGAATGGGTGGGGATCCAGATTCTCGAACGACTGGAAGAAGCCCTCGATCTTCCCGTATACGTTGACAACGACGCCAATCTGGGCGCCCTCTCGGAGGTGACTTGGGGACCCCACAGCGGGGTCAGCAACCTCATGTTCCTGAAGATCGGTTCCGGCATTGGAGCGGGACTCATCATCAATGGCGCGCCCTACTACGGGGCGGTGGGAATCACGGGAGAAATCGGCCATGCAACCATCCACGAATACGGCGCAATCTGCCGCTGCGGCAACCGGGGCTGCCTGGAAACGATGGCTTCCACCACCACAATGATCGAGCTGCTCGGGAAGGGCTCGGGGCTGCACCTCGAGCCCGAGGACATTGTCCGCAACACCCTGGCGAGGGATCCGGCAACCCTTCGCGTGGTGGACGACGCGGGGCTCGCGGTGGGGCGGGCGTTGGGCAATGTGGCGAATCTCATAAACCCGGAAGTCATCGTGGTGGGCGGCCCCTTGGCCGGCCTCGGCGACATCCTCCTGGACCCGATCAGACGCGGCCTCGTCCGCCATGCAGTGCCCGTGATCGGCGAGACAACGCATCTGGCGATGTCTTCGCTCGGCGCCCGGGCGGAGGCCCTCGGGGCGGCCGCCTTGGTGTTCCAGCACGCCGGAATCAAGCAGGGCTGAACAATTCGTTACCACGCTGTTATCGCCGTCTTGCGTTAAAGTCTTGACGACAAGCGGTGTGATCCAGTTTACTTTCTCATCAGATAGGCTCGCCATCCCCGAGCCGACAACGACGTCAAACATTGGAGGCGCAAGGGTATGTCGACCCCCATAACGCACCAGGATCCGGTTCTCCTCGAGATGCGGTCCATCACCAAGGAATTCCCCGGCGTGAAGGCGCTCTCGGACGTTAGCCTCCGGGTCAAGGTGGGCGAAATCCACGCGATCTGCGGCGAAAACGGTGCAGGAAAGTCCACGTTGATGAAGGTGCTCTCCGGCGTTTACCCCTACGGGAGCTACGACGGCGACATCGTGTACCAGGCGGAAGTCCAGCAGTTCAAGGACATCCGGGCCAGCGAACATGCGGGAATCGTGATCATCCACCAGGAACTGGCGCTGATCCCCGAGCTGTCCATCATGGAAAACATCTTCCTCGGCAACGAACCCGTCCGTCGTGGCATCATCGATTGGGCCGAGGCACGCAAGCGGTCAATCGAACTGCTCGCACGGGTTGGCTTGCGCGAGGACCCGGATACCCCCATCAAGGAAATCGGCGTCGGCAAACAGCAATTGGTGGAAATTGCCAAGGCCCTGAACAAGTCCGTCAAGCTGCTCATCCTCGACGAGCCCACAGCAGCCCTCAACGAATCGGACTCCCAGCATTTGCTGGATCTGATCCTTGGGCTCAAGGGCCGGGGCATCACGTCCATCATCATTTCCCACAAGCTCAATGAGATCGAGCAGATCGCGGACGAGATCACCATCATCCGCGATGGCAAGTCCATCGAGACGCTCAACGTCGTGGAAGACGGCGTCGACGAGGACCGGATCATCAAGGGCATGGTCGGGCGGACGCTCGAGTCCCGCTTCCCCGACCACACGCCGAAGATCGGCGAGGTGTTCTTCGAGGTCAAGGATTGGACCGTCGGTCATCCCCAGATCCAGGACCGCCTGGTGTGCAAGAACTCCAGCTTCCATGTGCGCCGCGGTGAAATCGTCGGATTCGCGGGCCTGATGGGCGCCGGCCGCACCGAGCTTGCCCGCTCCGTCTTCGGCCACTCCTATGGTCGGTTCATCTCGGGGCAGGTGTACAAGGACGGCAAGCCGATCACGATGCGCAGCGTCCGCCAGGCGATCGACGCCGGTCTCGGCTACGTCACGGAGGACCGCAAGAGCCTGGGACTGAACCTCCTGGACGACATCAAGACCACCACGGTGTCTGCCAACTTGAAGAAGATCAGCCGGGGAATCGTTGTGGACACCAACAAGGAATTCATGGTGGCCGAGCAATACCGGAAATCGCTGCGCACCAAGACGCCGTCGGTCGAGGAAGGCGTATCGAAGCTCTCCGGCGGAAACCAGCAAAAGGTTGTTCTCGCCAAATGGATGTTCACCGATCCGGACCTTCTCATCCTGGATGAACCCACCCGCGGAATCGACGTCGGTGCCAAGTACGAGATCTACGGAATCATCCAGGAGCTCGCCAACCAGGGGAAAGGCGTGATTGTGATTTCCTCCGAGCTTCCCGAGCTGCTGGGCCTCTCCGACCGTATCTACACCATCTTCGAGGGCTCCATCACTGGCGTACTCAACAAGGACGAAGCCAGCCAGGAAAGCCTCATGAAGCTCATGACATCCAGCCGCAAAGCTGCCTGACCCCGGTCATCTCCAGAACCACACGGACACAAGGACCCAAAACAATGAACGCGCTCAAGAAGCTATTCGGTGGCAACACCCGCCAATTCGGCATGATCTTCGCCCTGGTTGCACTCGTCATCTTCTTCCAGATCTTCACCTCGGGCCGCACTCTCACCCCGGGCAACGTCATCAACCTCTTCAACGGCAACTCGTACATCCTGATCCTGGCCATTGGCATGGTCCTGGTCATCATCGCCGGCCACATCGACCTTTCCGTAGGTTCGGTAGCGGCCTTCGTCGGTATCTCGGTGGCCTTGGCCATCAGGGACTGGCACTTGCCCTGGTACGTAGCAGTCCTGTTCGGGCTCCTGCTCGGCGCCCTGATCGGGGCCTGGCAAGGATTCTGGACGGCATACGTCGGGATTCCGGCATTCATCGTGACCCTTGCGGGCATGCTGCTGTTCCGCGGTTTCAACCAGTTCGTCGGCAAGTCCAACACCGTTCCGGTCCCGGAAGACTTCCAGTACCTGGGCTCCGGGTACCTGCCCGAGATAGGGCCGAAAACGGGATATAACAACCTGACAATCCTGCTGGGCCTTATCGCCGTCGCATTCGTGATTTTCAGTGCGATTCGTTCCCGCCGCACCGCCCAGGCATTGGGCGCCGAAGTACAAGAAGGCTGGGTGATGGTCACCAAGCTTGTGCTTGTCAATGCAGCCATCCTCTACGCCACCTACCTGTTCGCGACTGGCCGCCCCGGCACCTCGTTCCCCATCCCGGGCCTCATCCTGGCCGTGCTGGTCCTGATCTACGGTTTCATTTCCGCCAAGACGGTCATCGGCCGCCACATCTACGCAGTCGGCGGCAACCGCCACGCGGCTGAGCTCTCCGGAGTTCAGTCCAAGAAGGTCAATTTCATGGTCATGATGAACATGTCCATCCTTGCCGGCCTCGCCGGCATGATCTTCGTGGGCCGCTCCACCGCTTCGGGTCCGTTCGACGGCGTCGGCTGGGAACTGGATGCGATCGCTGCGGTCTTCATCGGTGGCGCAGCGGTCACCGGCGGCGTGGGTACCGTGATCGGCTCCATCGTTGGTGGCCTGGTCATGGCCGTCCTCAACAACGGCCTCCAGCTGCTCGGCGTCGGCGCGGACCTCACCCAGATCATCAAGGGCCTCGTGCTGCTGGCAGCAGTTGCCTTCGACGTCTACAACAAGACGCAGGGCAAGAAATCGATCATCGGAATGATGATGAAGAACTTCGGCCGGAGCAGCGAAAACGCCCCGGACGAGACAACCTCAACCAAGGAAGTCATCTCCAAGGAAGCCTGATCGGCTTCAAGACGACTTGTTCCATCCACAACAAAGAAAGCGAACCAAGATATGCGAATGTTTGGTAAAGCAGGAAAGGCAGCAGCAGTAGCTGCGATCGCGGCTCTGGCGCTGACGGCCTGCGGCCGTACGGACAGCGGCAGCACCGGTGGTTCATCAAGCGGCAGCGAGGCATTCCCCAAGGGTTCCTCGATCGGCGTCGCGCTCCCCCAGAAGACCAGTGAGAACTGGGTCCTGGCAGAGAAGCTCTTCAACGACGGGCTCACGAGCGCAGGTTTCAAGCCGGATGTGCAGTTCGCCAACGGTGGCGTTTCGGAGCAGCAGAACCAGATCAGCGCGATGATCACCAAGGGCGACAAGCTCATCATCGTCGGCGCCATTGACGGCGCTCAGCTGGGCACGCAGCTCAAGCAGGCCAAGGACGCCGGCGCAACGGTCATCGCATACGACCGCCTGCTCCTGAACACCTCCAACGTGGACTACTACGTGGCCTACGACAACTTCAAGGTCGGCGTGCTGCAGGGCCAGGCCCTGCTGGACGGACTCAAGGCCAAGAAGCCGAGCGGCCCGTACAACATTGAGCTGTTTGCAGGCTCCCCCGATGACGCCAACGCGAAGGTCTTCTTCGACGGCGCCATGAGCATCCTGCAGCCGAAGATCGATGACGGAACCCTCAAGGTGGTTTCCGGCCAGAAGTCCTTCGAGCAGGCCGTCACCCAGGGCTGGAAGGCAGAGAACGCCCAGAAGCGCATGGACACCCTCCTCGCGGGTACCTACACCAGCGCTTCACTGGACGGCGTGCTGTCCCCGAACGACACCCTGGCCCGCGCCATCCTGACCTCGGTCAAGGCGGCCGGCAAGCCGCTTCCGGTCGTGACCGGCCAGGACTCCGAAGTTGAGTCGGTCAAGTCCATCCTTGCCGGTGAGCAGTACTCCACCATCAACAAGGACACCCGCAAGCTCGTTGAGCACGCCATCACCATGGTCCAGGACGTCCAGTCCGGCAAGACCCCGGAAATCAACGACACCAAGTCCTACAACAACGGCGTCAAGACCGTGCCGGCATACCTGCTGCCTCCGGTCATCGTGACCCTCGCCAACGTGAAGACGGCCTACGTGGACGATCCGATCCTCGGACCGATCACCAAGTAACAGTTCTCATCTAGGCACCAACGACGGCGGCCATCCCCACTCAAGGGGGTGGCCGCCGTCGCTGTGTCCGGTTCCATCCGCCGTCGCGCAACTCTTCACAGGCCCCGCATAGCAACAGCAGCACAACCGCACAGCCGCGGTGAGCACTGTTAGGTGAGGAGGCGCGCCGCTGGGGCGGGCCAGGTCCAGAAGGAGAATCGTGAGCGTCCTCGCCCGGAGTGTAGGCAATGCCTTCCGCAACAAAATAAGAACCGCGGCTGTGGTGGCAGTGCTGGCCGTCGCGATCGGGCTGGCGCTGGCCATGCTCGTGGCCAACCAAGCCGTTGGCGGCAAAGTCCAGGAGCTCAACGCCTCCGTGGGCACGGTCCTGACCGTGAACCCCGCCGGGGCACAGGGCTTCGACGGCGGCGGCGAGCCGCTCACCACGGCCCAGACCGCGACGGCGGCAGCCGTACCGAACGTCGTCTCCGTGGTGGGCACCAAGGCGCTGCGGCTGGAGACCGCAACGGCGGCCTCGACCGGCACCACGACGCAGCAAGCCGGACCGGGTGGCGGTCCCGGCGGCGGCACGAGCGTCACCACAAACCTTCAGGCAGCCATCGACGCCGGCACGCTCGGCAATCGCAACAACACCAGCGGCAGCACCGGCACGGGCAGCACCGGCACGGGAAGCACCGAAACCGCGCCGACGTTCTCGCTGCCCATCACGGCTACAGGTATAGGCGCCGAGGTAGACACCGCCGGCAAGGCTTTGAACATCACCAGCGGCACGGGCCTGGGCGACTACACCGTAGCGAGCACGAAGGCCCTCGTCGGAACCACGCTCGCGACAAAGAACAATCTCAAGGCCGGCTCAACGTTCACTATCGCCGACAAGACCTTCACGGTAGCGGGCATCTTCGACGCCGGCACCACTTTCGGCAACAACGCCGTGTACACGACACTCGCCGAGGCCCAGGCCCTCGCAGCAACACCGGGCGAGCTCTCCAGCATGGTGGTGACGGTCAACAGCATGGCGAACGTGGATGCTGCCAAGACGGCACTGCAGACTGCCCTGGGCTCGGGCAAGGCCGACGTGACGCAGGGCCAGCGGAACCTCGAAACCGCTGTCAGTTCCCTGGACAGCGTCAAGAACATTTCACTCGTCGCATTCATCGCCGCCCTCGGCACGGCCGGCCTGATCATCCTGCTCATCATGGTCATGCTGGTCCGGGAGCGCCGCCGTGAGATCGGAGTCCTGAAAGCCATCGGCGCCCGCAACCGGACCATCGGCTTGCAGTTCGTGCTCGAAGCCCTCGTCCTCGTGGCGCTCGGCAGCGTCGTTGGCGCTGCCATCGCCTCCTTCGCCAGCGGCGGCATCGCCTCGGCACTGATCAGTTCCAACAGCTCGACGGCGGCCACGAGCCAGCGCGGCCCCGGCGGCGGAGGCTTCGGCGGACCTGGTGGAAACCCTTTCGGCGGAGCCTCCCAGCTGCTCACCTCGGTCACGGCGAGCGCCTCCCCCGGCGTCATTGCCGCCGGCGTTGCCGCAGTCTTCGGCGTCGCCGTCGTGGGCGCCCTGGTACCAGCGCTGCTCACAGCGCGCATCCGTCCCATCGAAGTCCTCCGAGGAGAATAGCCATGATTGAAGTCAAAGACCTGGTCCGCCAATTCAAGTCCGGCGACCGCACCATCAAGCCCGTCAACGGCGTGAGCTTCGAGCTCGAAAAGGGCACCCTCGCTTCGATCGTGGGGAAGAGCGGCAGCGGAAAGAGCACCCTGCTCTCCCTGCTCGGCGCCTTGGACAAGCCCACCAGCGGGGACGTCGTAGTGGACGGGGTCAGCCTGGCCGGGCTGCCCGCCGGCAAACTCACCGAATACCGACGCCGGGACATCGGCTTCGTCTTCCAGCAGTTCAACCTCATCCCCAACCTCTCGGCAGTGGACAACGTGATGCTGCCCATGGAGTTCGCGGGCATGCGGAAGGCTCCCCGCTTGGAGCGGGCACGGTCCCTCCTGGAGCAGGTGCAGCTGGATCCGGAGAAACAGTCCCGTCGCATCAACAAGCTCTCGGGCGGCGAGCAGCAGCGGGTTGCCATTGCCAGGGCGCTGGCCAACGAGCCCAAGCTCATCCTGGCCGACGAGCCCACCGGCAACCTGGATGAGCAGACCGGTGAACACATCATCGAACTGCTCAGTTCCTTGAGCCGGGACCACAACACCACCATTCTGGTGGTAACGCACGACCGGAGCCTGGCTCAGAAGACCGAACGGCGTTTCAGGCTGCAGCAGGGCAAACTGAGCGAGGAAACGGTGCGTCCAAGGGTCGCTGCCGGGGCCTGATCACGTTTTCCAAACAACGGAAAGAGAGCCGGGAACCGCGAGGTTCCTGGCCCCCTTTTCCGGGCGGCCCGGGCGGCCGGGCTCGGCTCCTTAGAAGCGAATCGCGTCGATAACCTTGACGCGCACCGCCACAAGTGCCGGGATTGCTCCGGCCAACGCTCCCACCAGCACAGCTGCTCCGAAACCGAGCATGGCCGCTTCGATGGGGAACGGAGGGTACTGGCTGAGGGCTGGGGCAACCTTTGACTGGATCCAGGGGTGTTTGACCACCGCCACCGCCACCATGACGCCGGCCAGCCCGGCCACTGCGGTGGCCACGACGGACTCCATCATCACGCCCAGGAAGATCCGCCCCGAGGTCGCTCCGAAGCTCCTTCTGATACCGATTTCCCGCACCCGGTAGCGGACCGTGACCATCGAGATGTTCAACATCCCCACCGCGCCCAGCAAGAGGACCAGGCCGGCAATACCGCCTACCACCAGCTGCACCGGGGCCAGGGGATCTCCGTGTGCCGCAAAGTCGATCCGCTGCGCCATGATGTTCGTGTCGGGGAACTGTTGCGCCAAATCGGCCTGGATGGCTGCCGAGAGCATTTCTGCTTGCCTGTCCTGCACCCATACTTTGAACTGCCCACCGAGCTGGTTGACTCCCATTTGCTTGGCGGCGCCCGACAGTATGTACGCCGCCGGGGGTGCATCCGGCCAAGTGTCCGGCACGACGCCGATGATCACTGCATTCGATTCCTGCTCGCCTGCGGTCTTGATGCCGGGTTGCAAGGCGAGGTCCGGCCTGCCAGCCGCGTTGTAGAACGCCTCAGAGACGACGACGGCGGGCGCCAGCCGCTGTTCGTCGTCGCTGGCAAACCAGGACCCTTTCCGCAACTCCAGACGGTGAATGACCCCATATCCGGGGTCCACCACCATCAATTGAACAGACTGGACACCGCGGGGGAACTGGAACGGCTGCTCGGCGTGGCCCTCGTGCGAGGAGAAAGCAATACCGTAACGGTCAACGATGGACTGATACGCCGCATCCAGACGCGCTGGATCCGTCTGGGTTGGACCATTGACCCCTAGTGCGAGCGTCGCTGAGCGCCCCCCTGTGCGCTCGGACGAGGCCTTGAATCCTTCGCGTGCAAGATTGCCGACGCCTACCACGGACGTGAGCGCCGCGACGGACAAGGCTACGCCCAGCAAAGCCAGCAGGATCCGGACTTTGTTGATCCGCAGTTCCTGCCAGGCTTCCACCATGGCTGACATGAAACCGATCATCGACCGACCTCCGACGATGTGGGCCCCCACAGCGCTGGACCCGGCGAAGCCGGTGCCGACAAGGCCGGTTCCGACAAAGCGGTCCCCGAGTTCGACTCGCCCTCAAGGGGATGGAGAACGCCTGAGTCCAGACGGAAGCGGGACCGTGCCAGTGCGGCCACATTGCTGTCGTGGGTGATGGTCACAAGTGCCGCGGCGGACTCCGTGGCCACCTGGTCCAGAAGTGCCATGACCGATTGCCCGGTCTCTACATCGAGCGCGCCTGTGGGCTCGTCGGCAAGGATCAGACGGGGGCGCCGGACCAAGGCCCGCGCGATGGCAACCCTCTGCTGCTCACCACCCGAGAGCATGTTCGGCATGGTCTGGGCGCGGCCGGCAAGTCCCACACGGTCCAGCATGTCCATGGCCAGTTCACGGCGTCGCAGGAAATCGCGGCCGCGGGCGTAAAGGAGCGGCGTGATGACATTGTCCAGTGCGCTACGGCCGGGGAGCAGGTTGAATTGCTGGAACACGAAGCCAACTGTGGAGCCTCGAAGCCGTGCACGCGCGTCGCCACCGAGTTGTAGCACAGATGTGCCAAGAAACTGGATTTCGCCGGACGTGGGCACGTCCAGCAGACCCAGGAGGTTCAGCAACGTTGACTTCCCGCAGCCCGAGCGGCCGATGATCGCGGTGTGGTCGCCGGCGGAAATCTCAAGGTCGATCCCGCGGAGGATATGAAGCTTCTGATCATCAGGCAGCACCACCGTGCGCGTGACACCGCGCAAACTCACGAGGCTTTCCATGCCTAGCCTCCCGCCGGACCGTAGGGTACCCCGCCTGGCCCGTAACCTTGCTGGGAGGGGACGGCCGGGGCGCCGGGAACGAATTCAAGCACCCGTTCGCCTTCGGCCAGGCCAGAGACCACTTCTACTTTGGAGCCGTCGTTCAGGCCCAGCTTCACGGTCCGTTGTTCAGGCGCTTTACCCTCGGCCGCCACACTGGCCATCCAGACAATGCCTTCTTTGACGCTGCCCTTCACCGAGGTCAGTGGAACGGTGACCACGTCTTTGGCTTCGCCCGCACTCACCGTCATGGTTGCTCCCAAGCCGGCGAAGACTTCCGCTCCGGCCGGGACAGGGCAACTAAGGGTCCCGGTGCTCACGCCGCCATTCTGCGTTTCCCCGCCTGGCGCGGGCACCGCGGCCAGCGGCAGTGCGCCCGCCGGCGCGGCCATCCCCACGCCGCCGGTTCCGTTCGCGCCGGCAGTGGCTCCGGCGTCGTTGGCGTTGTTCTTCAGCGTCACTGCAGGGCAGGCGAACGGAGCCGGCCCGCCCACCAGGGAGATCTGCGCTGAGCCCGGCTTGGCAAGAAGCCGATACTGTTGGGCGGCGTTGACCGGGCCGGACACCGTGAAGGTCCCGGGATCGACCTTGCCCACAACTTCGCCCACGCTTAACTGCTGGTCAAGCAGGGCAGTCAGTTCATTGAGCTTTCCAGCGGCAGGGGCGAGCACGTCGGTGTACACGTACACGGGTTCCGACGTGGTCTTCTCCCCGGGCGTTGTGCCAGTGCTGGCAGGCTTGGTCCGCTCGGACTTGACTTGGAAGAGCTGGTCCCCCTTGGCCACGGCAACGCCCGGCTCCACATAGAGGTGGACAACCGTTCCCGCCGCCGTGCTGCGGACACCGACAACGGGGTCGCTCTGAACGGTGGCTTTGATCTGCACGGTATTGGTCACCGTTGCGCGCGCCGCGGGCACAACAGGCGTCTCCACCCTGGCCATCGGGGCCGGCTCGGCACCCTGCGGCTTCAGCCCATCCACAAAGGCGATCTTCACCAAGGCCACGGCGATCACTGCAAAAACCAGCAGCCACGCCACAGGCAAAATGACGCGTCGAAAAACACCCATCCCTACTCCATTCGGTAACTCCCCACAGAACCTCTCTGCGAGGGATGATGACCATCAGCTTAGGCGATGGCTCCGACGAAGTTCAGATGGCTCGTGACTTGAGCGTGTGCTGTATAACGCTTGCGGCGGAATGAGAGGATAGGCCGCATGAGTCTGCATATCGCCAAGCCATGGTTGTTCAGCCAGCCGAACCAGGATCCCCGCGCAGCCACCGGCAAGGCTCTGAACTGGGGCATTATCGCCACAGGAGGGATCGCTAAAACCGTGAGCGGCGACCTCGCCCAGCTCGAGGACGCAAACCTCTACGCAGTGAGTTCCCGGCGCCAGGAATCCGCGGACGCCTTTGCTGCCGCGCATGGGGTCACGAAGTCCTACGGGGACGACGGCGGTGTGCCCGGCTACCAGCGGCTGCTCGCCGATGACGCCGTCGACGTTGTCTATGTGGCCACCCCGCACGCCCAGCACTTCAAGATCGTCAGGGACGCCCTCAACGCGGGCAAGCACGTCCTGTGCGAGAAATCCTTGACCATCAACGGCCGTGAAGCGGCAGAGCTCGTCGCTTTGGCCCGGGAACGGAAATTGTTCCTCATGGAAGCCGTATGGAGTCGGTTCCTGCCCAGCATGCAGAGGGCATTCGCCATTGCCGCGTCGGGCGAACTGGGCGACATCAAGTGGGTCAGCGCCGACCTTGGTTTCCCCGCCCCCTATGACCCCTCGGCCCGGATCTGGGCCCCGGCGGACGGCGGCGGGGCACTTTTGGACCTCACGGTATACGCCCTGCTCTGGCCTTTGGGCACCCTCGGTTTCCCGCAGTCGGTCAGCGCAGTGGGAACCTTAACGGACGACGGCGTCGACTCGCAGAATGCGCTCACGCTGGCTTACGACGGCGGTGCCATCGCCCAGCTGACCTCTTCGTTGCTGGCCCATGGGCCGCGCTCGGCGTCCGTTGCAGGCTCCAAGGGCTTCCTCCAGACGCAGGGATCCATCAACAATCCGCGCGAGCTACTGATCCGAACCGGCTGGGATGAACCACGGACCGAACGCTTTGACGCGGTAGGGATCGGCTACACCTACGAACTTCGTGAGGTGACACGCTGTGTCCAACAAGGACTGACCGAAAGTCCCGTGATGCCCTTGGACGATTCGCTGAACACGATGCGCCTCTTCGACGGGGTGCGGTCCCAGCTCGGAGTCCGATACGCCAACGACGCCCGCTGAACTGAATGACGAATCCGTCGTCCAACGTCTGGACTAGTTAACTAGTGAGGCCTAGGATGGGAGCGATCGTCGATCCAAGCTGACGCTGGGGGGTGTCGAGATGGAAGCTGAGCAAAGTAAGTCGCGCGTTCTTCATGTTCTCCGCTCCGTCATGCTCGCTGGCGCCGGGGCCGTTGTTTGGATCGCCCTCTCTTCCACGGCAGCCAACGCTGATTCCGGCAGCACGAACAACCACACGCTTTTGGGCGGCGCGGGCTCCGCAGTGTCAAACGTCGTGCACAACGCTGCAGAGGGGCTTTCCGGGATCCCCGGCAATACCGTTTCGGTGACCGTCGTCCAAGTGCCGACTGGCGTAGTGAACGAACTTCCCCAGCTGACTCGGAGCGTCGACCAAATTGTGGCCAGCACTCCCGTGGTCGGAGCAGTCCTCCCTGAGGGGACCGTTGGTGCGGTGACTACAAGCGTTGTGTCGCCGGCAGCGAGCGCGGTTGACGGGGTTGGGTCAAGCGTTGGTTCATTGGTTGGCAGCCTTCCGGTCGCCATCCCAGAGATGACTGTCCCTTCCATCCAAATCCCCGATGTCGTCGCTCTTGCAGGGGGACCCGCTGTTGTTGAGCCCGTTGCCGGAGTCCCCTCAACGCTGGCTCAGGATGTCGCGGCCCCGATGCTCAGCCTCGCTGTCCCTAGTGGCCCGCCGGGCCTGCATGGGGCACCTTTGAAGGCGACAGTCCGGGCTAGCGGTTCCAACGATCCTTCAGCGCCCCCGTCCGGCGGAACCCTCCCGCCCGGTACACCAGGCGGCAGCGACACCGTAAGCGGATCCGCAGTCCTTTCCAGCAATCCTTCGGGGGCTGCTACTGCCTGGCTCCAAGGCACTAACCTGTTTTGCCCCTTGACTGGGACCCTCGTGTCCACAGCTGCTGCCGGCAGAGTTCCGGCCCCGGTGTCGTTTGACCCGGGTTCTTCCCCCGACTAGTTCCGAGCCCCGCCGCTTTCCCAGAAGCCAATTCTGGACGGCGGCAGATGGCCAATCCGGGCGGACACGCAGGCTCCTGCGGACGCCTTAGGGAACTACTCGTTCAGGAGAAAACACAATGCACAGCATGATTCGCAAGGGGCTGCTTGGCACCCTCTTTGCCGGTGGGTTGATAGCCCTCGGCGCAACTGCCGCGAACGCGGCAGACACCACTACAAGTGCGCTAGGCAATGCCTCAGGCACTCAAGTCGCTGCACCGGTGTCCATTCCGGTGACTCTCGGGTCGACGTCGCTCTCAATACTTGGAAATTCGGGCGCCACGACCACCACCCCTGCACCCGCCCCGGCTCCGGCCCCGGCGAGCAATTCCGGCGGAGCAGCCGTCCCGTCCGGAACCCAGGTGGTGGCTCCAATATCGGTCCCTGTTAATATCGGAGCCACCTCACTGGCAGTTCTGAGCAATTCCGCCACTGGAACAACCTCTGGCACCCAGGCGACGGCTCCCGTCAGCGCACCAGTCACCGTGGGTGACACCTCGGTCAACGTGCTTAGTACGACGCCGGCAGGCACCACTACGCCGACCGGCACCGGCGTTACGGCTCCGGTGACCGCGCCAGTCACCGTCGGTGACACCTCGGTCAACCTGCTTAGTACGACGCCGGAAGGCACCACTACGCCGACCGGCACCAGCGTTACGGCGCCTGTAACCGCTCCTGTCACCGTCGGTGACACCTCCCTCAACCTGCTCGGCACCACGCCGACGGGAACCACCGGAAGCACCGGCGTTACGGCGCCGGTGACCGCGCCAGTCACCGTGGGTGACACCTCAGTCAACCTGCTCGGCACCACGCCAACGGCAGCTACCGGCATCCTCTCGGGTACGGGACTCACCGCACCCTTGAACCTGCTCGGCACCACGCCGACGGGAACCACCGGAGGCACCGGCGTCACGGCACCGGTAACCGCTCCTGTCACCGTCGGTGACACCTCCCTCAACCTGCTCGGCACCACGCCGACGGGAACCACCGGAGGCACCAGCGTTACGGCGCCTGTAACCGCTCCTGTCACCGTCGGTGACACCTCAGTCAACCTGCTCGGCACCACGCCAACGGCAGCTACCGGCATCCTCTCGGGTACGGGACTCACCGCGCCCTTGGGTCTGCCGATCACTGTCGGCACCGCATCGGTAGGTTTGGGTCTGCCTTCCGGTGTCGTGAACCTGTCGACAGTCACCCCGCCCGTCGTGAACCAGCCGGCCGCGAACCAGCAGGTCGGTTCTCA
Organism: Arthrobacter sp. GAS37; assembly: GCF_044908325.1. Classification (NCBI taxonomy): domain Bacteria; kingdom Bacillati; phylum Actinomycetota; class Actinomycetes; order Micrococcales; family Micrococcaceae; genus Arthrobacter; species Arthrobacter sp. GAS37. Next base: position 92,468 of record NZ_JBIYDB010000005.1, on the reverse strand, counting down.
GGGCTTTGTCGATCCGGCTGCAGCCGTTCCTTCGGTTGAGTCGCCGTCGGCCATCGCATCCGGAACTGCAGCACAAGCCAATGCGGCCTCAGTTACTGCAGAGGTTGCTGTCGGGGCTGGAACGGCCGTTCTCGCAAGCACTGGAGTAAATGGTCTGTGGTTGCTGTTCGCGGCAGCTCTGCTGCTGCTTGGACTCATTGTGATGGTGGGTAGCCGGAAGATCCGGGCAACAATTCCCGCATAATCACTGGCTCGGGCTACTCCACCGCACTGGATGTAGCCTGTTCCCGGCTCCTCCGCAGGGCCAACAACCCCGCGGAGGAGCTCATGCGTGGAACCACCGGGGGAATTCCGACTCCCACGGTGCGTTACGCCGTCGGGTCACTGGATCCGGACCGCCGTGGGGGCGTACACCGGGGGAAACAGCTCGGAGGCATCGCGCCGCCTGTAGTCGCGTTCGCCGTAGGCTTCCACCATCTGTCCAAAAAGCCGCTGACCCTCAGCGCGCAGTTCATCCAGTTCGATGCCTGGGAGCGAGCCGCCAACAACCACGGGGCGGCCCGCAACGTACGTGTCGGTGACATTGCGTGCCGAGCCGTTGAGGATCAGCGTGCGCAATGGATCTTCCACGACCCCGTCACGGAAGTCACCCAGTGAGGCGACCATGATGTCCGCTTGCGCGCCCGGACACAGGCGTCCCAGGTTGTCGCGGCCCAATGCCCTGGCGCCACCCAAAGTGGCAGCGTCGAAGAACGCCGACACCGTGCCGGCGTCCCGGCGGCCCTCCGCGATGCGCGCCAGGTGGGTGCCGACGTCGATGCCCTTAATCAGGTCCGGCGGGAACGAATCCGTTCCCAGGCACATGTTGACCCCGGCGGCTGCGAAGGCATCAAAGGACTTGAGCATGCCTGAGTAGTGGAACGACGTCAGTGGGCAGTGGATGATGCTGACGTCATGCCGGGCCAGCACATCCAACGGCCCGCCCTCTGCACTCGAGGACGGGTCGGTGCCGTCGATGACAACCCCGTGCGGGATAAGGAGCCGGGTATCCAGCAGGCCGGAATCCGCAAGCTGCTCCAGGACGGTGCGTCCCGTGAGCTTGACGAGGAACCCGTCTTCATTGGGTTGCTGGAGGCAATGGAGGCGGACCAGTGCATTCCGTTCGGTGGCCAGCTCAGCAGTCCGGTGCATCAGCTCGTCCGAAAGGGTCTCGATGCGGCACGGCAGGAGAACACCCGTAAGCAACGGGTGTCCTAGCTCGGCGGCGTAGTCGAGGAACCGCGTGGCGTCGGCGAATCCTTTGCGTCCTTCCTCCTCGTCGAAGAGGATCACGCGTTGGCCGTCGTCGTCGGTGACATTGATCCCCGAGCGGTACGCGGGGCCCAGGAAGCCGCGCAGGCCGAGCTCGATACTGGACTGTGCCATTCCTTTGAGTTCTTCGAAGGTTTCGGCCCATGAACTGTGGATCTCCGAGGCAATCGGCATGTAGGTGGTCACGCCGTGCAAGGCCAGCTGCGCCAGTGCGAACTTTCGCACGCTCTGGCGCTGCGCCGCGGTGAAGACATCGCGCCGGCGGTTGTGGAAGTAGTCCTCAGACCATTGCAGGCCTGCGGCGGTCTCGTCTGTGGGCCAGGAGTCGAAGATCATGTGATCAATGTCTGTCAAGGCGTCGAGATCGATGAGGCCAGGTGCGATGAGGCTCTGTCCAAAGTCCCGGCGTTCGTCCACGGGACCCGTGTAGTCGGTACCGACGTAGATGATCTCGTCATCCCGCATCACGACGTGCCCATCTGTGTGCATCACATGCCTGGTCCCGTCATAGCCAAGGACGTACCGGGCAGAAAGCTGAGTAATCATAAACCCTCCAAGTTTGGTATCCCAGGTCAAATAGCCACAGATCAAGTTCGAAGTTGGCCGGGCGCGAGGACGCCTTCACCTTCAGGACTTTGAACAGCTTTTGTGACATGTCTTGCATTGCAATGTGATCCACCTTACCATCTTTGGTATACCAAATGGCGTGGACATATTCGTCCTTCGCCGCTGCAGCACACGAAGGGTGCCAACAATGAAGAACCAATCCACAACCACTCCGGAGGTGGATACGCCCGTAGTCAATGTCGATCACGGACCGGCCCGCCTCTTCACCCCGACCGCGCGGCAATGGGGATCGATGATCCTGCTGTCCACAGCCGTCTGCGCCGTCGCCATCCTGGCCGGAACGCACAAGATTCCCCTGGGCAACGCCGCTATCGTGCTCATGCCCGTGTTGTGGGCCGTGCTGATTGGCGCTGTCATCGGCGTCCAGAAGGTACGCCCCATGTCCGGCCAAAGCCGCGCCGTGGCCTCGGTGTTGCTCAACGTCAGCATCGTCATGTTCCTAGGGGCCCTCGGCACCCAGGTGGGGCCCTCTTTCGCCAAACTGACCACCCTCGGCCCGGCCATCCTGCTCCAGGAAGTAGGCCACATCTTCGGAACGGTCATCATCGCGCTGCCGGTCGGCGTCGCGCTGGGCATGGGCCGCACGGCCATCGGTGCCACCTGGGCAATCGACCGCGAATCCTACTTGGCCTACGCATTGCAGCGTTTCGGCGTGAAATCCCCGGTCTACCGCGGCGTGTTCTCCGTGTGGCTTCTGGGCAGCGTCTTCGGCGCAGTCTTCATTTCCCTGCTGGCAAGCCTGCTCGGCGGGATGGGCATCTTCGACCCGCGTGCCCTGGCGCTGGGCCTGGGCCTCGGCTCGGGATCCATGATGCTTGGTGGCGTAGCCGCCCTGTCAATCATGCATCCGGAGCAGGCGCCGGAGATCATGGCGCTGGCGGCCCTGTCGAACCTGGTGACGAACCTTGTCGGCTTTTACGCCGGGGCCTTCCTTTCGCTGCCGATGTCCTTGCGGCTTTACAAGTTCTGGTCGCGCCTCTTCCGCCGCGATGACGAGGGCAAGCGCCTTGACCGCAACGGGAACGCCGTTGTCGCGAACCTGCGCCGGCCACAGGACCGAACCAAGGTGGACGTTTCGGCTGTGCTCCAGGACCCGGAGGTGCGCACGAAGCCTTCAACCTGGATCATCGCTTTCGTTGCAAGCATCGCCGCGGGCGTGGTCCTCAACGCCTTGGGCACCAAGTCCATCAGTGTCAACGATGTCATTGGCGTGGTGATCCTTGGCCTCCTCACCGCGCTGGCATTCGTACTCGCCAAGTACGTGCCCGCCGTGCCGTCAAGCGTATGGGTCCTTGCACTCGCCACCTTGGCAACGGCTCCGATCCTGCCTTTCGGTGGCATGATCGTCTCCTTCACCCACAACCTCGACCCGCTCTACGTGGGCCTTGGCTCGATCGCCCTGCTCGGCATGAACGTGGGGCGCGACATCAACGCGCTGAAGACCCTGAACTGGCGCACGGTGATTGTGGCGACAATCACGTTCTCCGCGAGTTTCATAGCTGCCGCAGCACTTGCGCAATTCGTCATTCATGTCTGAGCGCTGACGCCGAACAACTGACGCCGAACAAGGGCGGTGGAATGGACTTTTCGTTCATTCCACCGCCCTTTCGCGTCTCTGCTTCCGCCTTCGCCGGCGCATACGGGTGAAGTTCGACGCATCGTAGTTCCTTCATGCCCCGGGGCTGCGCGACATACCGCGTCAGGTGAACGGCGGAAGGACACCAGACCACCTGTGGCTTGCTAAGATCTAAAGGCTCAACCGGCCCCCCGGAGAGCCCCCCATCAACTGGCCCGGAACGGACGTGCTCCCACGCGCCCCGGCACCGGCCCCTGCCCGACCCCAGGAGACCCCTGCTCTCATGACCGCATTGGCCGAACCGGACTTTTTCGAGGTACACGACGAGGATTACCGCAGCGAACTGGACTCGCGGTACGAGGAAGGTTTCGGGCGCGGCCCCGAGCTCGACGACGATTACGGCAGCGGCTACGACGAACTCGATAAGCTCTTCGATGGTTTGTTCGACGACGAGGATGACTTGGACGCCCCGGCCAAGGCCGAAAAGAAGGCTCCGGCCAGGAAAGACACCCCGAAGGCCGCCGCCGTAAAGACGGCCACGCCGAAGCAGGCTTCCTCAAATTCGATGCCCAAGGCCAGCCCGGTCATTACCCGCACGGTGGTACCTGTGGCCGCTCCCGCCGTCGTCGAACCGACCGTCGTCGAACCGGCTGCCGTCGAAAGGGCCGTCGTCGAACCGACCGTCGTCGAACCGGCAGCCTCCGCAGAGGCTTCCGCCGAAGAAGCCGTGACTCCACCGGTACCGGTCAGCCCCTTCTTCGCCCCGCACATCGCACCGGTGAACCAGCATGTGGAGTTCCTCCGCAAGCTCCGCCCCGGCTTCGAAGTCCCCTATGTGGATCCGATGCACTCGGTGGAGGAGTGCCGGATTGTCACCCTGTTTTCCAACAACAGCGAGGCCTCCTCGCGGGGCGTTGTCTGGGCGGGCGACGACGCCGCCGCCACCCGGCTACTGGGCCTGCAGTTCCAGCTCGGCCTGCGCCCGGAATGGATGATGCCGTGGAACACCCACCCGTGGTTCACTCCGGGCGAGGCGAACGGAAAGCTGACTCCCGAGCAGGTCGCCGCCGGCCTGAAGCCGCTCCTCGCTTTCCTCAAACTCGTTCCACGCGCCTCGGCGATCGTCGCCCACGGAACGGAAGCCAACCGCCTGGCGCAGATGCTCCTCAAGACTGACAACCAGCTGATCTGGCGCCGCGGCTTGAAGGTCTACAAGGCCCGTTCGCTGCACGGGCGCGCCTTCGCCGGTTCCAAGGAACGCCAGACCGAATGGCTGATCGAAATGGGCCGCTCCTACGCGGACGCCATGGCCCGCGCGGGTCTCCAGGCCGGTCGGCGCTAGGGCGCCTGGCGCCGTGACTTCCGGGCTGGTTTCCCGGCAAACAGTTTCCGGTCCAGCGAAACCGCCCCGGAACCAATGAAGGCAAACGCCAACGCCAGCGCGATATACAGAATGAGCAGCTCAGCGTTGATTCCGGGACTATCGCTCAACAGCGGCTTGCCTGATTCGGTGACAAACCAGATCCCTGCGTACATGAGGGCTGCCAGGAAGCCAGCCACCCTGGTCAGGGCGCCGAGCACCAAAAGTGCGCCCAACCCGGTTTCGCCCCAGATGACGAGCCAGGACATCAGCTCCGCTTTTTGAACACCCATGGCAGCGATGGTTGCCTCGAACGCAGGCTGTCCCGCGAGCAGCTTCTGGACTCCATGCAGCAGCAAAAGGCCGCCGAACACGATCCTCAGAAATGCGACGCCACGCGAGGACGAGGTCTGCGAGGGAAGGAGGAATTTCACCCGATCCAATCTTCCATGCCGACGGCACAGCTCAAAACAGCCGCTCCGTCCACGGCGGAATGGAAACTGCAGTGGACCTCGATGGGAGGCCGCAGGACAGGATAGATGAATCCGGGATGGATGTTGACGTCGTCGTAGTCGGCCGAGGCGCAATGGGATCAGCTGCGGCGCGGCAGCTCGCACTCAGGGGGCGATCGGTGGTCCTTCTTGAGCAGTTTGCGGAGGGACACCGTGTGGGCGCTTCGCACGGAGCCACGCGCAACTTCAACACGGCATATGCGGAGGACGACTATCTCGCCCTGGTCAGCGAAGCGAGGGACCTCTGCGACGGGCTCGCAGAGGAAACCGAAACGCAATTGTTGGATCTTGTGGGTCTGGCCAACCACGGAAATGTTGCCCGGCTTCGGGAAGTCCGCTCTGCGCGTTGAGCGGGGCATCGCAAGCCATTTCATTTCCGCCAAAGAAGCTTCAGAGCGTTGGCCAGGCATGGCGTTCCGAAGCGATGTTCTCTTCGTGCCGGAATCGGGCCGGGTCCGGGCGGCCGAGGCCCTCAGGGCGCTGCGCGCATCGGCCGAGGCACACGGTGCCCGCTTCTCGTATTCCACCCCTGTTCGCGACATCCGCGTCCTCGGCGACGATCGGGCCGTCGTCGTGACTGATTCGCTAGTGATCACCGCGCCGGGTTGTCATCACGGCGGGCGCCTGGACCAGCAAGCTAGTCGGGGCGCAGGTGCACCTCCCCCGTCTGGTGGTCACCCAGGAGCAGCTGCACCTATACAAGCACGGCCAACGAAGACTTCGTGCTCGACCGTTTTGGACCGCTGGTGGTCGGGGCCGGGTTCTCCGGCCACGGATTCAAGTTCACCCCGGCTATCGGCCGCGTGCTTGCCGATCTTGTCGACGGGATCGACGCGCCGCTACTCCGCGCTTAAACGCAACTGACTCGCAGTTGTTGTCGTTATGAACCCTCAAACGACAACAACTGCGGGGGCCCACGCCGCCAGGGTTCCCTGGCCGTGGGGCCCCACCGGCGAGGGTCCCTGCCTGAGCTTGCGAAGGCTGGGAGCCGGTGGGGACTTGCGAGGCGAGGGTGGCGGTGGGGCCAGTTGGGTGAGGCGGGGCGCTTAGTTCAGCGTGGCGACAACCTCGTTGAGCTTCGCGGAAGGACGCATCACGGCCTCCGCCTTTGCGGCGTCGGGGCGGTAGTAGCCGCCGATGTCGGCAGGCGAACCCTGGACTGCGAGCAGCTCGGCGATGATGGTTTCCTCGTTGGACGTCAGGGCTCCGGCAACGGCGGAGAACGCCGCGGCGAGTTCGGCGTCGTCGGTCTGTTGGGCCAGTTCCTGTGCCCAGTACTTGGCGAGGTAGTAGTGGCTGCCTCGGTTGTCGAGTTCGCCCACCCGGCGCTTCGGGGACTTGTTGTCCAGGAGGAAAGTGCCCGTGGCACGGTCCAGCGTGTCGGCGAGGACCTGGGCCCGGGCGTTGCCCGTGGTGGTGGCGAGGTGCTCGAAGCTAACCGCCAGAGCAAGGAACTCGCCCAGGCTGTCCCAGCGCAAGTGGTTTTCCTGCAGGAGCTGCTGGACGTGCTTCGGGGCCGAACCGCCGGCACCGGTCTCGAAGAGGCCGCCGCCGTTGATCAGCGGGACCACGGAGAGCATCTTTGCGCTCGTGCCAAGTTCGAGGATCGGGAACAGGTCGGTGAGGTAGTCACGCAACACGTTTCCGGTCACCGAGATGGTGTCTTCGCCCTTGCGGATCCGCTCCAGCGTGAACGCGGTGGCCTTCTCCGGGGACATGATTTCGATCTGCAGGCCCTCGGTGTCGTGGTCCTTCAGGTATTCCTTGATCTTGGCGATCAGCTGGGCGTCGTGGGCACGGGTTTCGTCGAGCCAAAAGACGGCCGGCATCTTGGAGGCGCGGGCACGGGTAACGGCCAGCTTGACCCAGTCGCGGATCGGCACGTCCTTGGTCTGGCAGGCGCGCCAGATGTCGCCCGGGGAGACCTGGTGTTCGATCAGCACGGTTCCGGAGGAATCCACAACCTGCATGGTTCCGGCGTACTCAACCTCGAAGGTCTTGTTGTGGCTGCCGTATTCCTCAGCCGCTTGTGCCATCAGGCCGACGTTCGGAACCGTACCCATGGTGGTGGGATCGAAGGCGCCGTGGGCACGGCAGTCATCGATGACCACTTGGTACACATCTGCGTAGCAGCTGTCCGGGATGACCGCGAGAGTATCGGCTTCCTTGCCGTCCGGTCCCCACATGTGGCCGGAGCTGCGGATCATTGCCGGCATCGAAGCGTCGACAATGATGTCGCTGGGAACGTGGAGATTGGTAATGCCCTTGTCAGAGTCGACCATGGCCAGTGCCGGGCCGTCTGCCAGACCCTTCTTGATGGCCGCCTTGATGCCTTCGCGGACGTCCTCCGGGAGTTCATCGAGGCCTTTGAGGATGGAAGCGAGGCCGTTGTTGGCGCTCAGGCCGGCAGCAGCGATCTGCTTGCCGTAGGTGTCGAAGAGTTCGGAGAAGTACGCCTTGACGACGTGGCCGAAGATGACCGGGTCGGAGACCTTCATCATGGTGGCCTTCAGGTGTGCCGAGAACAGCACGCCTTCTTCCTTGGCGCGGACCACCTGGGCAGCCAGGAACTCGTCCAATGCGGCGGCGCGCAGCACGGTGCCGTCCACTACTTCACCGGCGAGGACGGGGAAGGCCGGCTTGAGGACCTTGACGGTGCCGTCTTCGCGGACAATCTGGATCTTGATGGTGTCATCTGCGGGAATGACCACGGACTTCTCGTTGGAGCGGAAGTCGTCCGCCGTCATGTGCGCAACGTTGGTCTTGGAGTCGGCGCTCCAGGCACCCATGGAGTGCGGATTCTGGCGGGCGTAGTTTTTCACCGACAGGGGTGCGCGCCGGTCGGAGTTGCCTTCACGCAGGACCGGGTTCACGGCCGAGCCCTTGATCTTGTCGTAGCGCGACCTAATGTCCGTCTCTTCGTCAGAGGAGGGGTTGTCCGGGTAGTCCGGAAGCGCGTAGCCCTGCCCCTGCAGTTCGGCAATGACTGCCTTCAGCTGCGGGACGGATGCGCTGATGTTGGGGAGCTTGATGATGTTGGCTTCGGGTTTCTTTGCCAGTTCACCCAGTTCGGCCAGCGCGTCACTGATCCGCTGCTCTTCAGTCAGGTAGTCACCGAAGACGGCGATAATTCGGCCGGCCAGCGAAATGTCGCGGGTCTCGACCTCCACGCCCGCCGTCGAGGCGAAAGCTTCCACAATCGGCAGGAATGAGTACGTCGCCAGCATCGGCGCTTCGTCAGTGTGGGTATAGATAATCTTTGCCATTGGTGGGGCATCTCCCTGAAAGTCTGCAGATTTCAACATCTCTAACTTACCTGAGGGTGCCGGATTGGGGCGTACTGGGACGGCTCCGAGCGAGCTGTGCAACGTCATACCCCGCCGGACCTTATGTACCTCCGCGCCAAATCGGAGTAGGTTCATGGGGTCAAACTGTGGCCGACGACACGTGGCCGCCAAACGATTGGCAGGACAATCATGACAAAGAAATCACTCCCCATCACTGGTCTCCTGAGCCTCCTTACCTCCGCCGTTTTGACCCTCTGTGCCGCTGGAGGGGCGGCAGCCGCAACGCCTTACACCGCGGTTTCGAGCTTCGCAGCGCCTGGGACGCAGCAGCTCGTCAGCTTGGCGACAACAAACACCGACCCCACGGGGTACTGGACTCCCGAACGGATGCAAGCAGCAATCCCTGGCGATGTCCTCGCTGGTATTGCCCTCGCACGAGGTGGCACCTCCAGCACCGCCAGCGGCACGGTCGAAACCGGACCGCCAGTGAAAATCGCCAGCGCCAAAAGCAGCAGCGCGAGCCTGCACCAAGACGAAGACCCCATTGACCACGTCGGCAAGGTCTTCTTCACCATGGGCGCCTTCGCCTACGTCTGCTCCGGCAACGTGGTCGTGTCGGACAACGACAGCACGGTAGCGACCGCGGGTCACTGCGTCAATGAGGGTCCCGGGGCGTTCGTCCGGAACTTCGTTTTCGTTCCGGCTTATCTCAACGGCAAGGCTCCTTTCGGCATCTGGCCTGCCAAAGCCCTTTACACCACACCCCAGTGGCGCACCGCGGGCGACATTCGCTATGACACAGGCTTCGCAGTCACTGCCACGGTGAACGGCAAGCACTTGGCCGACGTCGTCGGCGCGTCCGGCGTAGAGTTCAACCAGGATCGGGGGCTCAGCTACCAAGCGTTCGGCTACCCTGCCGCCCCGCCGTTCGACGGACAATCGCTGAAGAGCTGTTCGGGTGACGCCACCAAGGACCCCATCAATCCACAGTTCAAGGCGCAGGGCATTCCCTGCGATATGACTGGCGGATCATCGGGCGGACCGTGGATGGTCGACTCCGGCCGGGATTCCTACCAAAACTCCATTACGAGCTACGGCTACCCCGGCGGCCCGGCCGTGATCTACGGGCCTTATTGGGGCTCCGTCATCCAGGAAGCCTACGATTCGGCGTCCTCGGAAATAGGGCATCTGTGACGAGAACCAGACCGCGTCCACAGCCCCGTAGCATCCCTCTCTCGCCGGACATGCCCCCTGTTCGCTCCCAGGACTGGACATATTGCGAATATGCCCAGTCCTGACCACCAAAAATGGACATGTCCTCCCGGGAAGGGAGGACATGTCCATTTTTTGGTGGAGCGAGTGGACTTGGTGGAGCGAGTGGACTTGGTGGAGCGAGTGGACTTGGTGGAAGCCCGGACTTAGTGGAAGAAGTGCCTTGCTCCCGTGAAGTACATCGAGATGCCGGCGGCGTTGGCCGCGGCAATGACTTCCTCGTCGCGCACTGAACCGCCAGGCTGGACGACGGCGCGGACACCGGCGTCGATCAGGATCTGCAGGCCATCGGCGAACGGGAAGAACGCGTCGGAAGCAGCCACGGCACCGCGGGCACGCTCGGGAGCGCCGCTCGCGTTCGAATTGGACGCACCGCCGGCACCTTCGACGTCGGACTCCACCTGAACGCCCAAGGTGTTGGCGCGCTCAACGGCCAGTTTGCAGGAGTCCAGGCGGTTGACCTGGCCCATGCCGATGCCGACTGCGGCGCCGTTGTTGGCGAGAAGGATCGCGTTGGACTTGGCGGCGCGGCAAGCGGTCCAGGCGAACGCGAGGTCAGCCAGCGTGGCATCGTCGGCGGCTTCGCCGGCGGCGAGGGTCCAGTTGGCGGGGTTGTCGCCGCCGGCGTCCACCTTGTCGGCTTGCTGTACGAGGACGCCGCCCGAGACCTGGCGGATCTCCGTCGGGTAGCGGCCGTAGCCGTCCGGGAGCGCCAGGAGGCGGATGTTCTTCTTCTTGGACAGGATTTCAACGGCTTCCGGCTCGAAGCCCGGGGCGATGACAACCTCGGTGAAGATCCCGGCCACGGTTCTAGCCATACCCGCCGTGACAATGCTGTTGGCCGCGATGACGCCGCCGAAAGCGGACACCGGATCGCAAGCGTGGGCCTTGGCGTGGGCGTCGGCGATGGGGTCGGCGGCATCGGCGGAACCAACGGCAACGCCGCAGGGGTTGGCGTGTTTGATGATGGCGACCGCAGGCTCGGAGAAGTCGAACGCGGCGCGGAGGGCGGCGTCGGCGTCGACGAAGTTGTTGTAGCTCATGGCCTTGCCGTGCAACTGGTCTGCCTGGGCAATGCCGGCGGGCGCAGCCTTGTCCACATAAAGGGCGGCCTGCTGGTGCGGGTTTTCGCCGTAGCGCAGCACCTCGGAGCGCTCGAGGGCGAGGCCGGCATAAGCGGGCCAGTCGATAATGCCGTCGCCGTCTTCATCGAGGAACTGGCTGGCGGTCCAGGTGGCAACGGCGGTGTCGTACGTTGCGGTGTGGGCGAAAGCCTTGGCGGCCAGGCGACGGCGCGTCTTCAGGTCGAAGCCACCAGCAGCGGCGGCTTCCACCACGGCGCCGTAGAAGTTCGGGTCAACAACGATCGCGACGGCGGCATGGTTCTTCGCGGCCGAACGCACCATCGCGGGGCCTCCGATGTCGATCTGCTCGACGACGTCGTCCTGTTCAGCGCCGGAGCGGACGGTCTCCACGAACGGGTAGAGGTTGACCACTACGAGGTCGAAGGGTTCGATCTCCATCTCGGCCAGCGTTTCCATGTGGGCAGGAACGCGGCGGTCGGCCAGGATGCCGCCGTGAACGCGCGGGTGCAGGGTCTTGACCCGACCATCGAGCATCTCCGGGGAACCGGTGACTTCTTCGACTTCCTTGACCGGAATACCGGCTGCGGCAATCCTCTTCGCGGTGGAACCGGTGGAGACGATGGCGACTCCTGCTGCGTGCAGGCCCTTCGCGAGCTCCTCCAGCCCCGTCTTGTCGTAAACCGAGATCAGTGCACGGCGGATGGGAACACGGTCAAGCTGCGTGAAGCTCACAAAAGTCTCCGTCTTATATCGCGGGATTCCGCGGTTGCTGGGGATACGGACGAGTTTATCGCGTTGTGGCTCTTGTTCGTTTTTCGAGACGCGGCGGCGCCCGCAACATATGGTTGGGCCATGGATTCCGCGGATGCGATTTTGGTAGCCGACGTCGGCAAGAGCCGATGCAGGGTTGAACTCAGGCAGGGCGATGAGGTGTTGGGCTCGGCGGACCAGAAGGGCTTCCCCGGCCTGGGCATGGACAACGGCGCCCGGCTCGCCTTCGAGCTGCTCGCGGACACTGCAGCCATGCTGCCGCGAGGGCTTCCGGCCTCGTTGCGGGGAATCGGCGCCGCCGTGGCCGGGGTTGAGGCCTCCGCGGCGAACTCCCACGAACTTGCCGCCCTGCTTTCCGAACGCTTCAAGGTCCCGGCCGCGGTTCTCTCGGACGCCACCGCGGCCCAGCTCGGCGCCCTGGACGGCGCGCCCGGAACAGTGCTGATTGTGGGCACGGGCGCCGTTGCCTTCCGCTTCGACGACGCCGGCACCCTCCACCGTGCCGACGGTTGGGGACCGCTGTTGGGCGATCGCGGAAGCGGCCGCTGGATCGGCCAGCAGGGTCTTCAGGCCGCACTTCAAGCCCACGACGGCGGACCGGCCACTTCGTTGCTCGGCGCGGCTACCGCGCTGCTTGACTCACCCGCGCAGCTTCCGGCGTGGCTCGCCGAATCCGACAACCCGGCCCGGACGATGGCGCGTTTCGCCCCCGTGGTGCTGAAAGAAGCGGAGGCGGGAGACGCCGTCGCACGCGGCATTGTGGACGACGCGTGCACGCTCCTCGTGACCACCGTGAACCTTGCCTCCGGCGACACGAAGCAAGTGGCGCTCCTTGGCGGCGTAGTGAAATCGGAGTTCTTCGATGGGCTCTTGCACAACGCCCTCGCTTCGGCTGGGATTGAGGTGGTTGCGGCACTCGGCGATGGCATGGACGGGGCCGCCCTCGCAGCGAACCGCCGCGGGCTCCTCCAGGAAAGGTACATTCACCGTGACGGAACAGCCTGACGCAGCAGCTTCCCCTGACTCCCCCGGTTCCCCTGACGGAGACCGGCTCAAGGAACTCCGCTCCGAGCTCGCGGGCCTGCAAACAGAAGCGGCATCACCCGCACTCAGTGAGTTGGACACCATGGGCACGGCCGAGCTCGTCGCCGCCATGAACGAGCAGAACCGCGGCGTCCCGGCCGCCGTCGAACTAGCGAGCGAGCAGATCGCCGCAGTGGTCGACGCCGTTGCGGAACGCCTCACCCGCGGCGGCCGGCTGCTCTACGTCGGCGCCGGAACTGCCGGACGGCTCGGAGTTTTGGACGCGAGCGAATGCCCGCCAACCTTCGGCACTCCCCCGAGCCTCGTCGTCGGGATTATCGCGGGCGGCACCCAGGCCATCCAGAAACCGGTGGAGTACGCCGAGGACAATGCCACGGCCGGAGCCCGGGACCTGCACGACATCAGCGTGACCGAGGCGGACGCCGTCGTCGGAATCTCGGCTTCGGGACGCACGCCGTACGTGATCGGCGCCCTTGAGGAGGCCCGCAGCCGCGGGGCTTTCACCGCCTCGCTCGCCTGCAACCACGACTCACCCATCAGCAAACTGGCGGACGTGGCGATCGACGTAGTGGTCGGTCCGGAATTCGTTGCCGGTTCCACGCGGCTCAAGGCCGGCACGGCGCAAAAGCTCGTCCTCAACATGATCAGCACGCTCGCCATGGTCAAGCTCGGGAAGACCTATGGAAACCTGATGGTCGATCTGCGAGCCACCAACAACAAACTCCTTGCGAGGTCCCAGCGGACTATCCAACACGCCACGGGAGTGGACGCGGAGACGGCGATTCGCGCTCTGGATTCCGTGGGTGGATCGGTCAAGGCGGCCATCATGGTGGTGCTGACGGGCATCGATCCCGCGCAGGCGAAGACTGCTTTGGATGAGGCCGGCGGCTTCCTGCGAAAGGCGATTGAGAAGCACGGATAGAGTTTTCCCCAGGAGGGGAAATGAATACTTACACAACCGTCCCGAGCGGCGAGCAGGTTGTCCAGGAGCTGCCTTGGCGGTGGAAGGTCCAGGGCCGGATCTTCCTGATCGGTGGCCTCGGCTTCATGTTCGATGCCTGGGACGTCACCCTCAACGGCATCCTCGTTCCGCTGCTTTCCAAGCATTGGTCCCTCCAGCCCGCCGACGCCGGATGGATCGGCACTGCCAACCTGATCGGCATGGCCTTGGGCGCCTTCGCCTGGGGCACCATCGCGGACACGATCGGCCGGAAGCGGGCATTCACCGCCACTCTGCTGATCTTCTCGATCTTCACGGTGCTAGGTGCTTTCGCCCCGGACTTGGTCTGGTTTTGCATCTTCCGGTTCATGGCCGGCTTCGGGCTGGGCGGCTGTATTCCGGTGGACTACGCCCTGGTAGGTGAATTCACGCCAAGGAAGCAACGCGGCAAGGTGCTTACCGCCATGGATGGTTGGTGGCCCGTGGGCGCAGCCCTGTGCGGCTTCATTTCAGCAGGACTTGTTGCGGCCTTTGCCGATTGGCGCCTGACCATGCTCGTCATGGTGTTGCCTGCCCTGCTGGTGTTCTGGGTCAGGCGGAGCGTGCCCGAATCCCCGCTCTTCCTCATCCGCAAGGGCCGGCGCCAAGAGGCCGCCGACGTCATCGACAGTCTCGTCCTGGCCACAGGAGCCGAGCCGCGCGCCTACAGTCTTCCCGTGCCGCAAGACGCGCCGCGCCTCTCCGCTGGCAGCGCGTGGCGGCAGCTGCGACGCGTCTGGCAGTTCAACTGGAAGATCACGACGGCGGCATGGGCCCTGTTTTTCAGCATCCTTCTGGTCTACTACTTGAGCTTGACGTGGATGCCGCAGATTCTGATTGGCGCAGGATTCGAGGAGTACAAGGCCTTCGTGACGACAGCCGGGATGGCCGGCGTCGGGCTCCTGGGCGTGGCGGTCGCGGCAGTGCTGGCGGAGCGGGTGGGCCGCAAGTGGATCCTGGCCATCACCGGGCCACTGTCCGCGTTGACCCTGGTGATCGTGTCATTGGTGGTGGACATTCCTGACGCGGCGGTGTTCTGGCTCCTGGCGTTCGGCTTCGTTATCCAGGTGGCCGTCCCCGTGCTTTACACCTACGTGTCAGAGCTCTACCCCACCGAGCTCCGGGGTTCCGGCTTCGGCTGGGCGTCCACGTTCTCACGGGTTGGTGCCGGGATCGGGCCGCTCGTGTTCGCCTCGTATTTCTGGCCCGAGTTTGGATTGGCCACGTCCTTCGCCTTGGCTGGCGGGCTCATTGTGCTGTCCGTGCTGTGGATGGGGTTGTTTGCGCCGGAGACCAAGCAGCTCGACCTCGACTGAGCATGCCCCCTGTCCGAGGCTACGAGTGGACATAACGCTAATATGTCCATCCTTGGCGGCCAACAGTGGGCATGTCCCTTGGGGTGCGCTGCACATGTCCATCCTTGGCGGTCAAAAGTGGGCATGTCCCTCAGGGGTGCCCAACTAGCTCGCATTAGACGTCGTTTTCAGGCCTGAATACGACACCTAATGCGAGTCAGTTGGGCCGGAAGGAGGACTCAGGCGTGTTTTCCCGCCGCGAGCTCTGCGAGGGTCCGGACCAGGAGCCTGCGCTCCACCACCTTGATGCGTTCGTGCAGGGTGTCTTCGGTGTCGTCAGGGGCGATTTCGACGGCTTCCTGGGCGATGATGGGCCCGGTGTCCACGCCGGCGTCGGCCCAGTGGACGGTGCAGCCAGTCACTTTCACGCCATAGGCCATGGCATCGCGGACTCCGTGGGCACCCGGGAAAGCGGGCAGCAATGCGGGGTGCGTGTTGAGGTACTTGCCGCCGAAGGCATCGATGAATTCCGGGCTGACAATCCGCATGAACCCGGAGGAAACCACCACGTCCGGATCGTACGAGGCAACGGCTTTGGTCAGCGCGGCGTTCCAATCGGCCCGGTCTGCGTAGTCCTTGAAGTCCACCACGAAGGTGTCCAGTCCAGCCTCGGCGGAGCGTTCCACGCCGTAGGTACCCGGCCGGTCGGCTCCCACGGCTACGATCTCAACGTCCAGCTCGCCCGCCTTCACGGCGTCGATTACTGCTTGGAGGTTGGAACCGGTTCCGGAGACGAGGACAACAATGCGCATTGCACTAGCTTATGGCTGGCTCGCGTAGGCTGGAAAACATGAATTCCGGCGTTGGACCCACCCCGCAGCATCAGCCACAGAGCGAGGCTGCCAAATCAGCGCTTGCCGTTACCCAAACGCTGTTCAGGACATTCCTGCTGACCGTGCTTGGCGCCATCTTCGTCTACATCCTGAACATCAGCTACGTCTGGCTCAGCGGCATCCTCACCGTCATCGCGGGGGTGCTTGGAGTGGTTGTCCTCGTGCGGACCATCCGGTTCAAGCAGCCGCGCATCGTTCTGTTTGGCACCATTTCCGGGCTCGTGGTCACGGCCATCATGTGCCTGCTGGTGATCACCGCCGTCGTCTTCTTCCAACAGATCACCACCTTGGAGAACTGCGCACGAGCCGCGTTGACGCTTCACGCCCAA
Organism: Arthrobacter sp. GAS37; assembly: GCF_044908325.1. Classification (NCBI taxonomy): domain Bacteria; kingdom Bacillati; phylum Actinomycetota; class Actinomycetes; order Micrococcales; family Micrococcaceae; genus Arthrobacter; species Arthrobacter sp. GAS37. Next base: position 76,127 of record NZ_JBIYDB010000005.1, on the reverse strand, counting down.
AACTCGTGCCAGGTGGATTTCCAGAAGTCCATTCCCAGCGGATTGCGCTAGCCGGGGCGCAAGCCAGGTGAGGCGGGCACCTTAGCCGCGGTCGCCGTCGTAGACGGAATCGTCGAGATCCGCTTCGCGGAGCTTCTGCCGCCTCTCGAGCCAGGGCCCCACGCAATAACCGATCACGACGCCGATCCCCACCTCCGCGGCGATCCAGACTGCCGTCCACCGCGGGTCCGGGCCGATCTCGGTGAGGCGCCCGATTCCGGCGGAACCGCGTGCCAGCCAGGCGAGGCCTCCCGCCAAAGCCCCGGCCACGGCCCCGATGAGGGCGCCGAGGATCAGCGTGGAAACAGGAGCGGTGAACCAGCGCGCCTTGATCTTGATGGAGAGCCATTCGTCGAAGTGGTTCTCCCCCGCACGCAGGAACCACCAGCCCGCCAACAGACCGGCGATCACCGGAAGGGCAAGGGCCGCGGCACCGAAGTCGAGTTGCCCAGTGGGCAGCGCGCCGAAGACAGGAATCGCAGGAAGCGGCCCGACGGCGGTGCCCAGCGGTCCGACGTGTGAGCCGACACCGAGGGAGAACCCGGCGCCAGAGGACCAAGCCAAAGTGAAAACCGCCAGATTGGGGAGGTAGCCGAGCTGGGCGATGGTCAGGACGCCACCGCCGAGGGCACCGGCTTTCAGGCCTTCGTAGACGGCGATGATGTCCGTCCAGTGCATGACAAGGTCGACGGCGAGCAGCGTCGCTGAGAGTGTCATGGCCGCCATGATCGCCACGAATCCGGCCTTGATGGCGGAGCCGAAGTAGGAACCGGCCCAACGGGAATGTTGGCTGGTGCGTGCGAGCCAATCGACGGCATCGACGCCAATGAGCCTGCTCCAGGAGCCGGACTCACGCCGGGCGCCCACCACCATGCCGAGGCCGAACGGGATAAGCGGAAGTAATGCAGCGAACCAGATGTTGATCACGACGTCTTGTGTGCGGCAGACGAATCCGGTCGCCGCGCCGAACGCCCCGTAGACAAGCAACGCTCCGAAGAAGGCCTGCCACAGCTGGTCCGTGTAGGAAGCCCTGGCCAGTCGGCGGCCCGCGCGCCACGCCAGGAGGAAGGGGACCAGAGTCAGCCCGAGCGGGATGAGGGACAGCATCCCGGAACCCGGTAGACCTGCGGTTCCCAGGTTGACGGTGGCAAGCTGCAGCGGCACGCCGTGGACGAGGAGCCAGGTTTGGCCAGCCAAGCGTGCCAGGAAATCGATGGTGTGGTTCTGGAATCCGTCGGTTGCCCAGACGCCGATCAGCGGCAGGACCACCACGAGCGCCGAGATGATGGCAGCCTGGGCCGACTCAAGGGCGCCCTGCAGCCACAAAGGCATGGGCAGGCCATGGTTACCGGTCTGATCAGCGCGCAGTTTCATCGTGTTCTATCGTGCCACGGCGTGCCCCGCTCCCCCGGCAGGCGCCCGCGCGGCCCGCCAATCCTCCAACGCCCGCTCACCTATAACCCCCTCCCGGCCAACGCTCGCTCACCTTTGGGGCGCGAACGCCAAACGCTCCTGCACATCGGCCGCGCCGCCGTCGTTTAAGTGAGCGAGCGTCGGGGAAAAATGCCCCATATGTGCGCGAGCGTCGGGGAAAAATGCCCCATGTGTGAGCGAGCGCCGGGGGCACACCGGGGCGCCGGCGCTCGCGCCGGGACGCCGAGCGCCGCCGTCCCAGCGCTTTTTGCATATGCCAGACGTAAAATTGGATTGTTCGCAAGAGGTGGATGGAGGGCATAATGACTACCGCAACCCCACATGCACATGGTGTTCACTTTGGACGCACGGACATCCAGAACATCGGCATGGGTGTAGGTATTCTGATGGCGCTGGTGGGCCTTCTCGGATTCATTCCGGGCATCACCATGCGGTACGGGGAATTGCAGTTCTTCGGGCCAAATTCGCACGCAATGCTCCTGGGTGTGTTCCAAGTGTCGCTGCTGCTCAACATTGTGCAGCTGCTCATCGGCGGAACCGGCTGGGCGATGTCCCGCTCGGGCGGCCATAGCGCACGCAATATCCTGATGAGCTTCGGTGCCCTGTACATCGTGCTCAGTGTGTACGGACTGAGTGTCGGGGTTGATTCGGCGGCCAACTTCCTGTCGCTGAACACGCTCGACAACTGGACGTTCATCGTCGTGGGCATCCTGATGGTCGCCGCAGGCTGGATGTTTTCACGGCATCTGGCTGACGACGCAAAATAGCCCATTCAAAGCCCGGATTAGGTTAGCCCGGGATTACAGGAGCCGCCAATGGTAGGGTCTACAGCTAAATCTGAATAGTCATACAAGCGGTTGGTGCAGTTCCTGCGGTGAAGAAGCCGGGGGCTGTGCCAACCTTCTTTGTGCCCGACGCCGTCAGATCCACTTGGGTGCCGCCGGCACCGGCCCAGCACCCCCGGCGACCCCGCCGGTCCCGCGCCCGGTAGCCCATTGCACGACGCCGGCGAGAGGCCCGGCGACCACCACGGCGGCGTTCGGATCGCCGAACATGAGGTCCGTGCCGCTGACCTTGACGAGGAGGCCCTTGTCGGTGCCGCGGGTGGACCAAGCGGACGTGATGTCGCGCAGCAGCCGTTCCAGTACCGGGGCAGGAATGTCCGCAAAGGTTGCCCCGTTGTCGAGGTCCACGGTATGCACCCAGACTTCGCGGGTGCGCATCCAGACCGTTTCCGACGCCGGCACTTCCCTGCCCTGGATGGTCCGGACCGTGTGGTGCCAGGCGTCCTCCGGCAGGTCCCGCCATTCCACGCTCAGGTGCACGGCGGAATGGTCAAAGAGGTTCCTCAACGCGATGGGAGACAGGGTCGCACCGAAGGAAATCTCCTCATCCCGCACCGCAACAGAGGGATACATGGGAGTCTCCACGCCGGTCGATGCCCACTCCACCAGCCGGGCGATGGCCCGGGCGTTGTAGCCGATGTGTGCTACAACGTGGCGGCGGCTCCAGCCGGCAAGCCGCGAATCGCCGTCGAGCTCGGCATCGGAGAGTTCATTGAGCTTGCGGGCGAAGAACGCGGTCCCGCGCCGGGCCTGCAGCAGCTGTTCCTGCAGGCCCGGATCGGTGGTGAGGTCGTGGCGGGCGACCATCAGGCTTCCTTGACCACGCGATTGTTCAGCTGCCCCAGACCCTCGATGGTGGTGACCAGGAGCTGGCCTTCCTGGAGGTAGCGCTTCGGGTTCTGGGCGTGGCCCACACCGCCGGGCGTGCCGGTCGCGATGACGTCGCCCGGGTTCAGCGTGATGATGGTCGAGATGTAGGACACGAGGAATTCCGGGGTGAACACGAGGTCCCCGGTGGGGGTCTGCTGCTGGATCTCGCCATCCACCGCGGAGGTCATGAGCGGCCCGGCCGTGAACTCGTCCTTGGTGACCAGGGCCGGACCGAACGGCGTGGACTTCTCCCAGGTCTTGCCTTGGAGCCACTGGACGGTGCGGAACTGGTAGTCGCGCATGCTGATGTCGTTCAGCACCGAATAGCCCGCGATGTGATCGGCCGCGTCGGCCTCGCTGATGCGGCGCCCCTTCTTGCCGATCACGAGGGCGAGCTCGGCCTCCCAGTCAACCGTGTCCGATTCCTGCGGCAACGCCAGATCGTCGTTGGGGCCGATCAGCGATTCCTGGTACTTCGCGAACAAGGTGGGGTACTCGGGGATTTCGCGGCCCATCTCCTTGATGTGGTTGCGGTAGTTGTGCCCGACGCAGATGATCTTCCCCGGTGAGGGCACGACGGCGGCGAGGTCGGCGCCGTCGTACGCGTGCGTTGCGCCGTTGGCCGCCTCCGCGATGGCCGCCCAGCCGGGTTCGTGCAGGAGGGCGCCGACGTCGGAGAGGCCGTCGATCTCTGTCAGGGTGTCGCCGTCCTGGCGGACGGCCACGGTACCTGCAGCGGTGCGGAGGGTGAGGAGTCTCATTTGTTGCGTCCTTCGATGTACGTGCGGTTGAAATTCAGTCGTTCGAAAATGGGGGCATCGCTGAAGCGGAAGAGGTCGAACTCGCTCTCGGCCTCGAGGGACCACAAGGCCCAGGACGGGACCACGAACAGGTCGCCCTTCTCCAGGACCTTGGACTCCCCGTTCAGCACCACGGTGCCGCGGCCATCGAAGACCTGCCAGACGCTGGAACCGACTTCACGCACAGCTTCGGTCGAAGCGCCGGCCCGCAGGCGGTGGAATTCGGCGCGGATGGTCGGCATCACGTCCCCGCCGGTGGTCGGGTTGGTGTAGCGCACGGCGGCGTGGCCCTGGGACACCGTGGCGGGGTGGCCTTCATCCTCGAGAAGCAACTGTTCGCGCAGGGCGGCGTCGGTGTGCTCCCAGCGGTAGGCCGCGATCGGTGAGTTGGTGGTGTCATCGAGCCCGGACAGCGGGCGCAGGCCCGGGTGGGCCCAGAGGCGCTCGGAGCGCGAAACGTCCGGGGTGGCCTCATCCGTGACCCGTTCGGTGCCGAATTCGAAGAACCCGGCGTCCGCGTAGTGCACGAACGGGATGTCCAGTCCGTCGATCCACGCCATCGGCTGATCGGTGTCGTTGTGGTGGCCGTGGAAGTTCCAGCCCGGCGTCAGCAGGAAATCCCCGCGGCGCATCGCCACCGGGTCCCCGTTGACAACGGTCCAGACGCCTTCACCTTCGACGACGAACCGGAAGGCGTTCTGCGAGTGGCGGTGTTCCGGGGCTGTTTCGTGCGCGCCCAGATACTGGATGGCCGCCCACAAGGTCGGCGTCGCGTACGGCGTGCCGGCCAGGCCCGGGTTGGCCAGCGCGATCGCACGGCGTTCTCCGCCACGGCCCACGGGCACGAGCTCCCCGGCGCGGGCAGCCAGCGGATACAGATCGTTCCAGCGCCACACATGCGGTACGGCTTTCGGGGACGGCACCATCGGCATCAGGTCCGCGATCTCGGTCCAGAGCGGGATCAGGTTCCCGGCCTCGAAGTCACGGTACAACTGCTCGAGCTGGGCAGCTTCCTCGGGAGTCGGTTCCTGCACCGCGTGCGCGGCGGCAACAGATTCGTGTGTGGTGCTATCGGCGCTGATAGACACAGGGGCCTCCTCAAGGGGTACGGGACAGTTTTGGCGTACTCCAGACCCTAGGGAAGCCCTCAAGTGATCTCCAGAAAATTCTGCTAGCCAGAATCCGTTGACCCAACTGATCCCCACCGCCACCCTCGCCTCGCAAGCTCGGCCAGGGAACCCTGGCGGCGTTGGCCCAACTGACTAGCAGTAGGTGTCGTTATGGGCGCTCAAAACGACAACAACTGCGAGTCAGTTGGGTGGGTCACGGCTGGGACTCGGCCGGATTTGCCGCAATGTCGATCTCCAATTGGCGCTGGGTTTCCCGCATGATGCCCACGAGTCCACTGTCGAAGAGCCTGCGGAACCTTGCCACGGGAGTCGCGACGCTCAGCGCACCCACGGCATCGCCCCGCCCGTTGTGGAGGGCCACCCCCAAAGCGCTGATCCCTTCCTCGGTGCCCTCGAAATTCGCGGCGAATCCGTTTTTCCGGATCGTCTCCAGCTCGCGGAGGAAAGCCGGGTATTCGGCGTCGGGAATGTTGTCCCCGCCGATCTCCGCGTTGTGGCTGCGGAACAACTGCTCAATCATGGCTGGCTCCAGCTCGGCCAACAGTGCCTTGCCGCCCGAGGCCTTGTTGGCGGGCAATACGGTTCCCTGCCGGTCGCCTACCCGCAGGGCGTTGGTCCCTTCCACCGTTGCAAGGAACCTCACCTTGGTTCCCACGCGCACCATGAGATTGACGGTCTCGTTGATGCGACCACTCAGGAGTTCCATGTGCGGCTGCGCCACCGTGCGCAGCAAACGGCTCCAACTGAGTCCTGCCGGTCCAACCCCCATCGCCGGCCCCGGCACGTAGCGGCGGGTCTCGTCCTGGACCGCGAACCCCCGGTAGACCAACATGGCCAACAGCCGGTGGGCGGTGGACGGAGCAACACCCAGCTCCGCGGCGGCGTCCTTGAGCCGCAGGCTGCCGCCGTCGCGCAAGAGCTGAAGGAGTTGCAAGGCATTGTCCACGGCCTCAATGGAGTAGGCCGGTTTCTTGCGGGCTGGAAGATTCTGCACGACAGAATTCTATTGGTACCGGCGAGCGTCGGCCACACAGTGGTGGGATGAATCACACACCATCCGCTGCAGCGCCGGAGCGGACCCAACAACAAGGCGTTCCCCACCTCCCCAGGGCCTCCACCCGGTTCTCCAAGCGTTCCGCCGCCGCTGTGCTGGTCTGCTGGTTGCTGGTGGTTTTCGATGGCTATGACCTCATCGTCTACGGCACCGTGCAGTCGTCCCTTATCACCGACACAGGCTGGGGACTCACGAAAGCCACGGCCGGCACGGTCGGTTCGATGGCGTTCCTGGGCATGATGATCGGAGCCATCTTCGCGGGCAGGATGTCGGACAGTTGGGGCCGCCGACGGACCATCATCGCCTGCGCCGCGCTGTTTTCGATCTTCACCATTCTGTGTGCGTTCTCCCCGAACGCATTCGTCTTCGGGGGCCTGCGCTTGCTGGCCGGCATCGGTCTGGGCGGACTTGTTCCCTCGGCAAATGCCTTGGTCGCGGAACTGGTCCCCGCCAAATGTCGGTCCACGATCGCCACGCTGATGATGTCCGGAGTGCCGATCGGCGGCTCGATTGCCGCGTTGGCAGGCATTCCGCTGATTCCCGCTTTCGGCTGGCCGGTCATGTTCCTGGTGGCCGCCGTGGCCCTGCTCGTGGTGGTTCCGCTGGGCATGCGCTTCCTCCCGGAAACACTCCCGCAGACCCTCCCGGCCTCAAAGAATGCGAAGCAAACAGTGGGCTTCAAGTCCCTGCTCCGGGCTCCCTACCTCGGCATGAGTCTCCTGTTCGCGATCTCCACCCTCGTGACGCTCTTTGCCTGGTACGGCCTGGGCACCTGGCTGCCGAACTTGATGCAACTGGCCGGCTACAACCTCGGATCAGCCCTAACGTTCGCGCTGGCGCTCAACCTCGGTGCCGTCGTCGGCTCGGTGGCCACCGCTTGGGCGGGAACCCGCTTCGGTCCCATCCCGACGGCGATCGCGGCAGCCGCCGTCGCCGCCGTCGCGCTGGCCGTACTGGTAGCGGGTCCGCCCGTAGGACTTGTCTACGTCATGTTGGTGCTGGCCGGGGTCGGCACCCACGGAACCCAGTGCCTCATCATCGCGGCGGTCGCCAGCCATTACCCGGCGCACTTGCGCGGCACAGCGCTCGGCTGGGCGCTCGGCGTCGGCCGCATTGGAGCGGTCGCCGCACCCCAGGTAGGCGGACTGCTGCTCGCGGCCGGGCTCGGCGTCAACTCGAACTTCCTGGCATTTGCCGGGGCCGCAGCCGTCGCGGCCATCCTGCTCGGCGCCATCGGCGCGAAGATCAAAACCGCCAATACCCAATCCAAAAACACCACCTCTGTAGGAGTTAGCAATGTCTAACCGCAAACCGTCCACTGAAGTCCTCGTCGTCGGCGGAGGGATGGCTGGCCTTGCCGGCGCCCTGGCCCTCCGCGCAAACGGCGCCGAGGTGACGTTGGTTGAGCGGGCCCCCGAATTCGGCGAGGTCGGCGCGGGACTGCAGATGGCTCCCAACGCCTCCCGCGTCCTGAAGCGCTGGGGCCTCCTCGGGAAGGCGCTCGAGATCGGCGTCCGGCCCAAGCACTTGGTGTTCCGCGACGCCCTGACCGGTGAGGAACTCACGCGGCAGACCCTCGGTGGCGAGTTCGAAGAGCGCTACGGCGCTCCGTACGTGGTGATCCACCGCAGCGACCTGCACCGGATCCTGTTGGAGGCCTGCCAGGACGCGGGCGTCCGCTTGGTGAACGACGTCGTCGTCGAGAAAGTCGGGACCGTGAACGGCCGCGGAGTGGCACACACCGCGAACGGCGACGTTTACGAGGCCGACGTCGTGCTCGGTGCGGACGGCCTCAAGTCCACGCTCCGCGCCGCCGTCGCGCAGGACGGGCCGGTGTCGTCGTCGTACGTCGCCTACCGCGGAACGGTCCCCATCACGCCTGAGACCCCGGCGACCGATCTCGAAGACGTCGTCGTCTACCTCGGTCCGGACTGCCACCTCGTGCAATACCCGCTGCGCAAAGGCGAACTGCTCAACACGGTGGCGGTCTTCAAGTCGCCCTCGTTCGAGCGCGGGGAGGAACAGTACGGCGGCGTCGACGAACTCGAGGCCGCTTACAAGGACTGCATTCCGGCAGTCCAGTTGGCGTTGCGGAACCTTGCGACCGGCATCCGCTGGCCCATGTACGATCGCGATCCCATCGAGAACTGGATCGACGGCCGCCTGGTTCTGATGGGCGATGCCGCGCACCCCATGCTCCAGTACTTGGCCCAGGGAGCCTGCCAGGCGCTTGAAGACGCGGCGGTCCTCCAAGACTCCACCGTCGGCTCCGTGTTCACCGACGACGGCGTGGACGCCGCTGCTTGGGACCGCGCCATCAGCGATTTCAACTCAGCCCGCGCAGCACGAACGGCCCGCGTCCAGCGCACTGCGCGCATCTGGGGAGAGTCGTGGCACGTGTCCGGCGTCGCGCGCATCTTGCGGAACCTGCTGTTCAAGAGCCGCAAGGACGGCGACTTCCAGTACAACGACTGGCTGTACGGCCAAGAGGGCGACGGCGTCCCGGTAGTTCCGGCGGAACGCACTGCGAGGACCGAAGCGTTGGCGGGAACGCACGCCTAGCAGCATCCGTTGTGTCAATTGTAAGTAAACAAATTGCTGGACTCCTGGAGCAGACCACCGCAGACTGACTACACGAGCCGCTTGGGTGCTTGCCGTTGAAAGGACAGTCATGTTCGACCTCGTTGCTTATCTCCCTATTCTTGTCACCGTATTGGGGGTAGTTGTCGCCATTGCCGTTATTCGGCTGCTCATTAAATTGATGTGGAAGGTGGCTGAACCAAACGAGGCATTGATCATTTCCGGCCTGACCCGCGGAAGTGTGGACACCAGGGACGGAATGGATTTCAAAATCGTCACAGGGAAGGGTGCCTTGGTGGTTCCCGGGCTCCAAACCGTGAGGACTTTGTCCCTGACGCTGAATGAAACAGAGCTTCAGGTCAACTGTGTGACCTCGCAAGGTATCCAGGTGATCGTGGAGGGCGTGGTTATTTACAAGATCGGTGACGCTGCGCCTTTCATTGCGAACGCCGCGAGGAGGTTTCTCGGCCAGCAGCCCAAAATGCAAAGCCAGGTCTACAACGTTTTTGAGGGGCATTTGCGCTCGATCATTGGCAGCATGACCATGGAAGAGATCATCCGTGAGCGCGACAAACTTGCGTCGTTGGTCCGCAGCGCCAGCGGCATAGAAATGGAAAAGCTTGGCCTAGTGGTTGATTCCCTGCAGATCAAGGATCTCCAGGACCCCACGGGTTACATCCAAAACCTGGCCAAACCGCACATTGCGCAGGTCAAAATGGAGGCCCGCATCGCCGAAGCCACCAGGAACCGTGAGGCCGCGGAGAGGGAGGCCGAGGCAGCTGCCCAGATCGCGGACGCCCAAAGCATCTCGGCGATCAAGCAATCAGCGGCACAAGCCAATGCCGAAACGGCCAGGGCCAACGCCGCCCAGGCAGGACCGTTGGCTGATGCCACGGCGCGCCAGCAAGTGGTGGTCCAGGAAACCGAAGTGGCAAAGCTCGAGGCAGACCGCGAGGAGCAGAAGCTCCAGACGTCCATCCGGAAGCCCGCCGATGCTAAGGCGTACGCGCAGCGGACCGAGGCGGAAGCCCAAAAGGCTGCCGACATCAGCGCATCCGAGGCGCGGGCGCGGCGAACGGAACTCGAGGCCCAGGCGAATGCCCGCAAGGTGGAAGTCGAAGCCCAGGCCAACGCCACGGCTGCGGCCGCCATTGCGGGAGCTACGAAGATCACCGGTGAAGCTGAAGCGGCAGCCACCAAGGCCCGGGGTGATGCTGCAGCCTCCGCCATCAAGGCCAAATCCTTGGCGGAAGCGGACGGCATCAAGGCCCGTGCCGAGGCTCTCGGAACCAACCAAGAGGCCGTTATCTCCCAGCAGCTTGCCGAGAACATGCCTGCGATCGTGGCAGCCGCGGCCGAACCCTTTGCACACGTGGGAAACCTGACGGTCCTCAACGGTGGGGAGGGCCTCAACAGCATGGTGGGTGGGATCCTTTCCCAAGTGGGCAACTACCTGCCCTCGATCACATCAGCCCTCAAGAACGGCAAGGAGCCGCCCAAGCGGCCCACCAAAACCCCTGATGCATAGGGAAGCCGATGCACAAAGAGGTTGATCGGAGCCTGACGGGCAAAATCGGTAGGGTCACGGGTCGTATCGGGCCAGGCACCGTGGGGGAAGTGATGCTGCCGTTCCACGGCGGCACAAGCGCCTTCCACGCCCATCCCTTCGATAAGAGCAGTGTTTTCAACGTGGGTGATGAGGTGCTTGTCATCTACTACGAGCCGCCCGGGACAGTGTTCGTTGACGAACTGCCGGAGGTTCTGAGGGCGGCCAAGTAAACAGGCCAGGTAAAACAACTGAGGGCGGCTAAGCAGCCGCCCTCAGTCTTGTTTCAGTTACTCAAGTTGTTCAGTTACTCAGCCCAGCGGCGGGGCTCCCACGGTGTCAAACATGGCATAGTCGTCCGTGGTGACTGTGCCGTTGTTGAACAGGCTCAAGCCGAAGCTGACTGCAGTGGCCCCGGCGGGGAGTGCCGGCGTCGTGAAGCTTGCCTGTGTGTAGGTGCTGGCGGCAGCCAACCACGGTCCGGAGGTCCAGTACACCCACGTGCCGGAGGCGTCACGGTAATACAAAACGAACTGTGTGACGGCTGTGGCGGTGTACCAAACTCGCACCGAGTAGGTGTGTCCGGCGATGGCTGGCGGAGCACAACTGCCGCTGTCCATCGCGGGAAGCAGTTTCGCATCCCCGCTGGCGTAGCCAGTGATGGTGAGCTGCTCCGCCTTCGTACCGGTGTGAGCGGTGGATACGGTGCTGAACGCGGCGGTGTTGGTGCCGTATCCACCCGCTTGCCAGCACTGCGGGAACGAGCCGGCCCCGGCTGTTTCAAGGCTGGGGTTCTGTACGAGGTTGGTTCCGGCCGGTGGGGGTGGCGGTGGGGTCACCGTGGCGACGTCGAACATCTCGTAGTCGTCGGTCGTGATGGTGCCGTTGCTGAACAGGTTCAACCCGAAGCTGATGCCGTTCGCGCCACTCGGAAGCGGTGGCGTGGTCCAGGTGGCCTTTTGGTAGGTAGTAGCTGCGGCGAACCACGGACTGGAGGTCCAGTACGTCCACGAGCCGAGCCCGGTTCGGTAATACAGCTCGAACTGAGTGTTGGTGGTGGACTGATACCATGCGCCTATGTTGTAGGTGTGTCCCGCAGTTGCTGTCGGCGAACAGCCTCCCAGGTCCAAGGCAGGCAATAACTTCGCATCGCCGTCGACATATCCACTCACCACGAGCTTTTCAGCGACATTTCCCGTGTGTCCGGGTGTGACGACGGAGAAAGTTGGAGTGTTCGCGCCGTAGCCTCCGGCTGCCCAACATTGCGGTACGCCGTTCACGAGGGTTTCGAGGCTTGGGTTTTTGACCAAGTTTCCAGTGCCCTGTGGCGGGACAGGCGGCCCCGAGACGAGCGGTTTCACGGTTCCGCCGATCACTTGGGCCACCGTCTTAACCGTGGTGGTTGCAGGTCGCGTCTTGAGCCACGTGGCGAACTGGTTGAACAGGGTCGGGGTGATGTTCAGCGGATCCGTGCTGGTAGCTGAAATGTGGTGGAAGGTGAGCTGGACCCACCCGCCTGCGGTCTCCGCCTGGGTGACTGAATTTTGCAGGTCTGCCAGGGTCCAGGTGTTGTCCACTTCATCCGGGGCCGCCGTGTTGTACGGGTTGGCAGGAGGGATGGTCTCCGCGAGCGGGCAGCCGGCGCAGCTGAAGCGCGTCTTGATGTCACCAAGATTGCGGGCACTGTTGAAGCCGCAGTTCTTGACGATGGTTTCGAGGGATGCGTTCTCGGCAGCGAATGGATACGCGAAGTCAGTGATCGTGAATCCAAGGTTGCTGAGGTTCACCCTGTCGTTGCAAATCTGGCGAGTTGCCTCATCCGCCGTCACGGTCGTCAGGTCCGGGTGGGTAACGGTGTGGCCGGCAATCTCATTGCCGTTCGCTACAAGGCCCTGCATGTCGCTGGTCGTCATGTAATTCGGGTTGTTAATGAATCCGGACGGCGTGAAGAAAGTGCCCACCAGGCCCAGGCTCTGCATGGTCTGCGCAGCGTTGAGTTGGTCGGCATTTGCGTCGTCAAAAGTCAGGGTCACGACGGTGGGATTGGCAGCTTGGGCTGCAGGTGCGGTGATGCCGGCCGTGACACCGGCGAAAGCAAGTACCACCACAACGGTGGAGAACCATGTAAACCATTTGTCGGGGATCGTCCCTTTGAACGTCCGGTGCTGGTCAACCTGGTCAGTACGGTTGGAGAGTTTCATAGGGTCTGGCTCGATTCTAGACAACGGCCTGGCCGGACATACGGGCGGCGCGGGGTGAATCACCCTGCGCTGTTCAGCATCCGAGGGCGCGGCGCCCAGTCAGCGCCCTCTTGCCGAAATACCCCGGTGCCCGGGACAAGCCCCAGTCATGGCCACGAGGTTCATTACCGTTGTCACCGTAAATCGCGCGGATATTGGGGAATAAGAGTAACTTCTACCCGTCTTTCAGCTCCGTAAATACCTAGATCGACGCATTTTCCGCCGCTCAGGATTCTCCACTCGGGAATCAACATCAATTTGTTAACCAAACCTTCCCCTTGCGGTCACGCCCATTCCCCCGCTTCGCCAACCTCCGCGCACACCGTGGAGGGGTGAGGATCGCTATCGTTGCCGAATCATTCCTGCCGCTCATGAACGGGGTTACGCACTCCATCCTGCGGGTGCTGGAGCATCTGCAAGAGCGCGGCGACGAAGTAATGGTGATTGCGCCGTCGACGTCGGACACTGCTGTCTCGGACGTCGTGAATGGCGCTTTTGTCCACCGCCTCCCCTCCGTGCCCTTGGCCGGGTACACAAATGTGCGGGTGGCGTTGGGCGGTGTGAGCCGGGTCAAGAGAATCCTTGCCGACTACGCACCGGACGTCGTCCACCTCGCATCCCCTTTCGTCCTCGGATGGCGGGCTGTGCAGGCTGCGCACCAGCTCGGCATCCCCACGGTTGCCATCTATCAAACCGAGGTCCCCAGCTACGCCGCCCGGTATGGCGTCCCCATCCTGGAGAACTGGGCATGGAACCGGGTGGACAACATCCATCTTCGGGCAGACCGGACGCTGGTCCCGTCCACGTTCGCGCTCAACCAGTTGCGCGGCCGCGGGATCCTCAGGGTGGGCATGTGGCGGCGCGGTGTGGATACCGCGCGGTTCTCCCCCACCAAGCGCTCGACGGCGTGGCGCGCCTCCGTAGCGCCCCACGGCGAGCGCATCATCGGCTATGTCGGCCGCCTCGCGGTGGAGAAGCAAGTAGAGGACCTTGCTGTGCTGGCGGACCTGCCGGGAACCAGGCTTGTCATTGTGGGCGACGGTCCGCAACGCGCCGCACTCGAAGCAGCACTGCCAAACGCCTTCTTCACCGGGTTCCTCGGCGGCGACGAATTGGCCCAAGTCGTGGCGGGCCTTGACCTCTTCGTTCATCCTGGCGAGTTCGAAACGTTTTGCCAGACCATCCAGGAAGCCATGGCCTCCGGCGTCCCCGTCGTAGCCACCGGCCGCGGCGGTCCCCTCGATCTCGTGGAAAACTCGCGGACCGGCTGGCTTTACGAACCGGGAGACCTCGCGCAGTTGCGGGGCTACGTGCAGGACCTGGTGGGCGACGACGCCAAGCGCCGTGCTTTCGGAACGGCGGCACTCGCTTCGGTCCAAGGACGGACCTGGCCGGTCCTGAGTGCCCAACTCGTCGAGCATTACAAGGCGGTGATCGCCGGCGAAGCGCTTGTTGAGCCGACCGCTGCACCCAGCCACCCGCTTCAGGCGGCCGAACTTCAGGCTGCCGAACTTCAGGCAACCGCGTTTCAGCCGGCCGAGCCTGCCACCATTTCCGTGACTTCCAGCAAAGGACTCCCAGCATGAAAATCTCCGTTGTAGGCTGCGGCTATCTCGGTGCGGTACACGCCGCCACGCTCGCGTCGATGGGCCACACCGTGGTGGGCATCGACGTCGACGCCCAGAAGGTGGCCCACCTGAACAAGGGCTTCGCTCCCTTCCACGAACCCGGCCTTGATGAACTTCTCCGGGACGGCTTCGCCACCAAGCGGCTCACGTTCTCCACCGACTTCGCCGATGCCGCCGACGCCCAGACGCACTTCCTTTGCGTGGGTACCCCTCAGTCCAAAACGTCAGATACCGCGGACCTCTCCTACGTGATCGCAGCCACGAAGAGCCTCCTCCCGCACCTGGCGAGGGGCGCCGCCGTCGTCGGCAAATCCACCGTTCCGGTGGGAACAGTGGACATGCTCCGCGGCATCCTTGCCCGCAGGCCGGATGTGCTGCTCGGCTGGAACCCCGAGTTCCTGCGCCAGGGCACGGCAGTGAAGGATTCGTTGGTACCAGATCGTCTGGTGTACGGCGTGCCGGGCGGCAAGGACTCTGCCGCCGGCGCCCCGGTCACGGCTGCGCTCGACACCGTCTACGAACCGCTGATTTCCGCCGGGATCCCACGGCTGGTCTGCAACTTCGCGACGGCCGAGCTCATCAAGTCCGCCTCCAATGCGTACCTCGCCACGAAGCTCAGCTTCATCAACGCGATAGCCGAACTTTGCGACGCCTCAGGGGCCGACGTTACTGAGCTCAGTGAGGCGATGGGCCTGGACCCGCGCATCGGCAACCGGTACCTGCACGCAGGCCTGGGTTTCGGCGGCGGCTGCTTGCCGAAGGACGTCCGCTCGTTCCGCGCACAGGCACAGGCGCTGTCCGTGCCTTCCCTTGATGAGTGGATGGGTGTGGTCGATTCCATCAACCTGGGCCAGCGCGCCCGCGCCGTGGACGTCGCCCGTGAAATGTGCAAAGGCTTCCTGTCCGGCCGCACCGTCACCGTGCTCGGCGCGGCCTTCAAGCCGGACACTGACGACATCCGTGACTCCCCCGCCCTTGACGTCGCCCTCCAGTTGGCCGCGGCCGGCGCCCACGTTACCGTGACCGATCCCAAGGCCATCAACAATGCTTGGATGCGCTACCCTCAACTCCGCTTCGAAGCGTCCACCACGCGCGCGCTCGAAGACGCTGAGTTGGTGCTGCTGCTGACCGAATGGGACGAATACCGAGCCCTCTGCCCCGCCGCTGTCGGTTCGCTCGTACGACGCCGGATGGTGCTGGACGCGCGGAACGTCCTGGACGCTGGAGTATGGCGGGCGCAAGGCTGGACGGTTCGCGGGCTCGGAACCGGCTCTCACGCTGCGCCTTCGGAGCCGATGGCTCAAGTCAAACCTCCCGTCGTTCCTGTCAAACCGCTCAACACGCGGCCGTTCATTGTCGGTTCGCCGGCCAAGGCGCCGTCGACGAGACGGTAGCTTTGCTTGGCCGCGGCCGTGATGAGGGCCGCTAGCGGGTCTCAGTGTTTTTGCCCTGTGAACACGTAGACGGGCCCGCAGGCACACGGAGATCCGGCTTGTTCACACTGAGAAACGGCCTTTGGCACACGGATTTTTCCGTTTTTTACACGTAGACGCCAATTTCACCGAGAGAATCTGAATCGTGGATGGCCTTCCTTGAGGAGGGGCACCACGTTTCAAGGCCAGCAATACCGTTGGCCGTTCTACTCGAGAAATGGGGTTGTAGTGGAATCAACAATGACGAAAAGGACCGGCCTTCAGGCCGCGGCCGCGGCCGCGCTGGCTGTGGTCGGCATCTTCGGCGCGAGCTTGGCCGTTTCATGGATCGCGGGGTCCCTCGGCATCTCTGCCGCGGCGGCGTCCCAGATTGTGAACGCCATCGAGGTCGGAGGCTGGGCTCTCGTTGTCATCGGCACAATATTCGGGGCAGGAATCACTGGCGCCTTGATCGCAACGGCTCGAGGAATCCTCTTCCGCATCGGCCGGGCGCAAGCAGTCGCGTAAATCGATGCTTGCTAAGACAGCACGCGTGCTTGGGGGCATCCCTGGATGGTTGCTCCCAAGCACGGGTCTGGCCATGGCAGCCATAGCCGTCTTCGGTTACTCGGCCGTGGACCTGTCCTGGATCCGGGACGCGAAGGACATGGGTGGGAGTCCCCTCTACAGCAAAGACTTTCTCCAGATCCTCGGCCGGAACGTCGGCGCGGCCTTGTTGCTCTATTCGGGGGTCGCGACCCTTGGGCTCACTACGCTTCTCGGAGCCGGAATCCTGGCGCTGTATGTCGGGGCGACGGTATCCCTCGGGGTGCATTCCGTCGGCGGGACCGGCCTGGTTGCCGACGTGATTTGGTATGTCCCGTTCGAATTCTTCGGCCTGGTGATGGCGGCGACCGCCGGATTCCAGCCCGCCGCGGGCCTCACTCGCAGGCTGCTGATGAAGAACGAGCCCGCAACTGTGCGCTCGTTCATCGACGACATGGCCCGTTCCCTCGGCACCTTGCTCATTGCCATCGCCTTGATAGTCCTCGGTGCCGCCATCGAGGCCATCGTGATCCAGCTAAAGACCTGAGGAGGACTTCATGACCAGCACGGAAAACGGCCGAGAGTCCGAAACCGTCATCAGCGTCGCGAAGGTCGGAAAGTTGCGGCCCGAGCCATCAGCAGCCAGGGAATGGGTCTCCACGTCCCGCGGTCTGTGGATCGCGGGCTACATTCTGCTGATGGCTTTGGTGGCCCTGCGGCTTCCCCTGACCAGGAAGCATCTCAGCGCGAACGTTCCGGCGGACGTGCGGTCGGAAATCGGGGACGATCGCCTGCTGAATCTCTCCATGACGGTGGGCACCGTTTTGTTCTTTCTTCTCTACGCGGTAATCATCGCTTTGTACTTTTCCCTCGCCGCGTTCCTGGACAAAAGAGTGATCCCGGGTAAATGGCTACTCGCGGGCCGCTTCAATATCGGAGCCTTCTTTGTGATCGCCATTCTCGCCACGATCCCCGTGAATCTCTTCAGCGTGGTGTTCGGCGTCCTCCAACCGCGGGATGTCCCCGGATATTGGGCCTATTTCCCATCGATGGCCGTTCTCGCCCTGGCGATCTTCTACCGACATTGGCGCGGGTTTTCCACAGGCAGGAAGATCCTCGTTGTGCTTTCAGCCATAGCTCTGTCAACAATAGTTGCCATCGGCTGACCTTCTTCAACCACCACCCACGGACAGAAATTCTCAATGACTACTCAGCTCTACAGCCTTCTTCTACGAATCGTGGGCCTCATGGTCGCTGTATTCTCTTGCATTTCCCTCGGCCTGATTTGGGCTTCTCCTGCCCCGGAAGGCCTCAACAATATTGATCCGCTCGCCCTGAAGAACACAGCAGTCACCGTACTTCTCGTCTTCGGAGTGGCAGCACCCTTGATTGCGGCATTCAGCCCGGCCGGGAAATGGCTACCGCTCAAGGCGGCCGTTTTCGCCGTCGCCGGTTTTGCCAACGCGGCGGCCCTCAGCCCGGTAATAGTTGTCCCGTTCCAGGGAACGACGTCGGCCGTCGCCGTCGTCTGTGCGCTCGGACTTACGGTCCTCACCGTTGTGGCCTTCATGGACTCAGTCCAGAAGAAGAGTCCGCGGAGCAAGTTCTAAGCGCTGATGAAGGCCAAAGTCTCTCCCGCCGACGTCGCAGGCCAGGTTTCGAGCGCCAGAGTCACAGCCGCGTCGGTCCGGCGGTCCAACTACCGAATCCTGCGGGACTTCCGGGCGTTCGAAATCGTCAATGCGATGCGTTTGCCGCTCACGCTGGATGGCTTCAGGGCCCTCGCTATCTTCGGATCGATAGCCTTGGTCCTGCTCGGAACAACGGCGTTCGCGTCCACGATGTCCGTTCTCCGCGACGGCCCGCTCCGCCATGACGCGGCCGCTGTGCTCAATTGGGGATTCCTCGCGATCCTCTACTCCGCTGTCGCGACAGTGCTCACGGAGGTAGTTTCGAGCCGACGGCTGGCAGTCTCCGGCACTCCGCACTTGGAGCTCTTCCGGGCGATGGAACTTCCCCTCCCGCAGGTTGTGGTGAGATACGGTCTGGTCCCGGCGTTCCGCCGCACAGGCATCCTTTGGTATTCAGCCGCGGTATTCCTTCTGGTCTTCTTCGAGGAATCGTCGAGCTACATCGACGTCGTGGCGGCATCCATCTCCGTCCTGACTCTCGCGTCCTGTGCTTGCGTCTATTGTGTTCTCCATTTCGCTTCGACGCCTGCACGACGGATAGGCCTCCATTGGAGGTACTGCCTCTTGGCTCTCGTCCCCGGAGTGTTGCTTGGGTTGGCCACCGGCTTCCTCGTGCCTCAGCTCTCCCGGCTGGACGGCCTCGCCGAGGACCCCTCGCGATTCCTTCCGGCGTTGTGCTTGCTAGCGGCTGTTGCATCCGGGGTATTGATCCTCCTCAGCATCCGCGCGTGGCGCCGCCTCAGCTACCGCAAGATTTCCTTCAGCGCCGAACGGGGCGGCAGTCAGCGAGCGGTGACAAACTTCGGGCTTTTCCTTGTCACTGATCTGTTGAGCAGCAAACAGGGCTCGGTGATCACCACCATCGTCCTCGCCTGGATCGCCGTCGTTGGCATCCTCCTGGGAGCCAGGGGCATCCTCCCCTTTCACTCAGCTCTCGGCGTCGGGGAACTGCACAAATCCTTGATTGGTATTGCCGTGCTCCTGAGCTTGGGCGTCACGGAACCGATGCTCCATCGGATCGGGCCCACAGCGAAGCTGTACCACTACCGCTTTGCCTGGGAGAACGGCGTCTCCGCCACTGCGATCGTTGTCCGGCTCGTCGGGATCTACGTTATGGCGGGGGCGGCCATCGGTGGGTTTGTCTTCCTGGGGGCACTTCTCGCCTTGGACATTCCGGCTCCCGGTGCTGTCCTCGCGGGCCTGATCGTCGCAGCGTCCGGAGTGGTCGCGGAATCGCTCTCCCGTCCGCCAACCACCACTGACGGCACCAAATCCAATGACGTGATGGACGGCCTCTTCACACTCCTCCTGATTTCTCCTTGCTCGCTCATCCTTGTTGTCAGCCCTGAGTTCAGCACCATGCTGTTGCTGGGCTATTCCATCCTTTTGATCCTGGGAGCCGCCGTATGCCTGCACCAACGTCTTTTGAGGCTTCGATCGAAATTGATTCTGTAACCGCCGGCTACCGGCAAGGCTCACCCGTCCTGGACGGACTCAGTCTCAGCATGAACGAGCCGGGGCTCTACCGGGTGGCCGGCAGCAATGGCAGCGGGAAATCGACTCTCCTGGAGCTCATCAGCGGTTTCCTCGAACCTTGGGCCGGAAGCGTTCGCCTTTGCGGAATCGACGCCGGCTCTCCCGACGCGCGCCACGTGCGGAGCGTCTGCCGTACGACGCCGGCGCTCTACCCCTCCATGACCGTTCACGACCATCTGGCTCTTGCGGCCCGCAGCCGTCAGGTCGGCCCGGAGGCCGGGCTCGCCCGGCTGGCCAGATACGGATTGGAGGACTGGGCGGAACAGCCCGTCTCCATGCTGTCGACGGGCAATATCCGGAAGCTCTGGCTGCTCATGTGCACTGTCGCCGATACCCCTGTGGTCGCCATCGATGAGCCTTTCAACGGTATGGACGTTCGGGGAATCGAGGCCCTGATCGACGAGCTCGGCGAGTGGGCACAGCACAAAGTAGTTGTCCTCATCTCCCACACAGTTCCGGAGCAACTGGCCGTTAGACATTCCTTCGTCTTCAAGCAGGAAGGAGGATCGTTGTAGACCGAAGCCCACGCGCGGCTCACTCCGAAAGCCGCTTCTCGCGGAACGGAGACGAATCCCGGACGAGGTCAAAGAGGGCGGTGCGGGAGGGGCTTCCGGTCTTGCGCAGCGCGTTGGAGACGTGGCTTTCAACGGTCCTGATACTGATTCCCAGATGCTCGGCGATCTCGGGGTTGGAGCGATGACCGGCCAGGGCTGCGATCTCGATTTCCCGGACCGTCAGGGGCGAGTAGCTTCCGGAGCTAAACGCTACGGGTTCATCCTCCGAGGGAAATCGTGTCGCGAACATGGAGTACGCCCGGTCCATCGCTGCCGCGCCGATGGTGTCGTCCACGAATGCATACCGCTTGAAAGCACCGCGAAGCAGCATCCGTACCTGGTAGAAGTCGACGTCGGGCTCGTAATGTTCGAGCAGCACGCCTAGCATTACGTGGTCGTCCTCCACTACCGCGGCAGCAATGGCCAAAAGCTGATCATGTGAAGTGGAGGAGGCATGCTCTTTCAAGGTCTGCCGAAGGAGTTCGAGAACCTTACGGCCGGGGAGCAGGCACGTGAAGAACAGCGCGGAATGGATCGCCTCGAGGATATAGCCACGTTCGAGCTGCCGTTGAATGAGTTTCGCGGCCTTCCCGTCGAATACAGCTGGGATAAGGGGCCGCGCGGCGACGAGTTCGTAGACTCCTCTCGCGGTTCCGGGAAGTGGGCCGATGTCTTCAGCTTCGCGCCTTGCCTGGGTGGCAAGGGTCGCTGCAGGCAAGATCGCGGACGTCGCCGTCCTCAGTCCAGCGAGCCTAAGCATGGCGTCGTGGAGGGAAGCCACCAGGAAGCCCGGCCGCCCCATGGCAAAGATACTGCCCATGAGGTATTCGGCATCGTCGAAATAGCCGCGGTAGGTCAGGGCTTGGGCAGCCACATAGGTGTTGGAAACCATCCCGAATTGGTCCAGGTTGCGCCGGGCTTCTGCACGCTGGTCAAGCGCAAACACAATTGACTCCTCAATCCGCCCCGAGCTGAACAATGCCATTCCGCGGATGAACGGTTCGATTCCCGGGATGCCTCTTAATCCGCCTGGAGGCTGGATGGCTTGGAGCGCGGCGGAAGGGTTGAATCGGTAGAGTTCCAGGATGCCCCGGATGCTGGATATGACACCGCTTTCAGGGTGACGATCGTCTAGCCGCGCGAAGATTTCGTCGAGGTTCTCCGGCATTCGATCGTAGGATGCCCTGAGGAAAAGTTCCGCGGCTTCGGCTTCTGCGGACCATTCGGGACGTTCCTTCCCGAAGCTCCTGAGGACGCCGGCTGCAGAATCCAGTCCCTTGCCTTTATGGATCGCCCAAAGCGCTTTGGTAAATGCCAGGAACAGCAGATCGCACGATTCTCCCCCAGAGGTCAACGTCTGCGCGATCACGCGCTCAATTCTCGATGCGTCAATGGGCGATCCCCAGTAGACGCTCAGGAGTGCGACCGCATTCGACACCGATCTGTCGGCATCCCACCGCTCGTAGCGATGCCGCTCCAGGACGGAGATTTGCTCATGAAAATGGCGCGCCGTGGCCGCATCGTCGGAGCTCCGTTCAAGGCGCAGCGCGGCCAGGACCCTCATCAGCGAATCGGCCGAGTTGAGGTCAATGCGGGATTCCTGCGGCAAACCACTGAGGGCTCGTGTTATTCGACTCTTCAGGACCCGCCTGCTTGTGAGCACCCTTTGACCGCGGAAATAGTCGGCCAGGACCGGCGGGGTGATCGAAGCGCAGACAGTGTTGTGGAGATCTTCCGTGACGGAAATGAGGCCGCGCTGTTCGAGCCTGTCGAGAACGTCGGAATGGACTACCTGTTGCAGTACATCGAGGGGCGTCGTCCCGGCGATGGCCATGGCTTGAAGGCCAGTGAGTTCGTCGGGTTCAAGTCCTTCGAGGAGGGATTCCACCGTGCCATGGAGGTGCTCGTTCCACAGGGTGTCGCCTGTCATGTGCCATTGACCACGGCGGAGGACAATCAAGCCACTGAGGGAAGCAGTTTCCGCGATGCGAACCACAAGCCGGGGGTTCCCCGCCGATTTCGTCAGGATCCGGGCAGTGGTGTCGGCGTCCGCAGGAGCTCCCAGAATGTCGGTGAGGAGCTCGTTCACCTGCTCGTAGCGAAGCGGATTCAAGTGAACCCTGGCTTCCGGGCCGGGGCTGAGCACCGCAGGCTGTGCCATCGAGTAGATGGAAGACTCGTTCATGGTGACGATCATGGGCCGTTTTGTCCGACGCCGGACGGCGTCCAGAACCGCTACAGTCTCCGCGTCGACGAACTCGAGGTCATCGACTACAAGCACGCGCTCCCCTGGCCTGGAGAGTCGGCTTGCCAGGGTGTCAGCCACACCTAGAACTCCCAATTGGCCTATTCGAATATCCAGGCTCAGGCTATGTATTCCACCAAATGGTATTCCGCGATGTGAGCGGAGTCCCGAAATGGAGTAAACCGTTGCTCCGGTATTTTCCAGATCGGCGATAGCCTTTTGCGCGACACTCGTGCGGCCGCTGCCAGGCGCGCCGACAATTCGAACCATCATTCCGCGAGCAACGTAGTCCAGCGTTCGCCGAACTTCCTGATCGAACACTCGCGATCCAACTTTCTCTGATGTGCTGATCCAGCACTCTCCGGGCCTAGGTGGTGCGAGGTCCAGACGATTCAACTGTTTCCTGCCCAAAGCCGGGTTGGGCAGGCGGACTCCCAAGCACTCCCGCGGAATCCCCCGGGTGCGCTGACGAACCTCGTTCCAAGGGCAACCGTAAAGTCCGAAACCGCCATCTAAGTGTGGTTTTGGCGAAACTCAGTGTGCGCAGGGAGGCGTCTACGTGTACCGACGTGGGGTTTTGTTCCGCATCTCCGTGTGCGCCGGCGAAATCTCAGTGTTCCCCCGGCGTCCAAGGTGGTGAGGTTTGGCGGTGGTTTTTCCATGGCTCTCCTGGTGGTGGTCTCTTGCTTTCGACGGTACGGGGGTTTCGTGGCCGCCTCTAGATCGAACCTCGCACATGTGGATATTTATTCGAATCATCTTTTTTCGGATCGAACATATTTTCTACTGGCGGCCCGGCTCCGTGCTCTTGAGCGCCTCGTCAAGAGGCCATCTCATCTATGTGGACAACTTCTTCTTTTCTCGCATTTCAGATGCTAGGATCTGCTCACATTCGCGTCAAAAACTGAATCATTGGGGGCAATTTATGAATACTCGCGCGCCTAAAAACAACTGGGAATTAAAGCACGCGTCACACGACTTCTTGAAATCTCGCAAAGCCGGCTTCAAGGTCTTCGCCATCGTCACGTCAACAGCCGCAGCACTCTCCCTTGCCGCGTGCGGCGGAACTAGCCCGACAATTTCGCAGGCCGGCGCCACCCAATCGGCTTCGGCTTCGGCTTCGGCTTCGGCTTCGGCTTCGGCTTCGGCGACTCCCACCCCAACACCGACGCCGACCGCGCCAAAATCAGTGTCCTGCGTGACGGAGAACGCAACAGAGAGCTATCCACCCAAGCAGTTCATTTGCACCAAGTCGGACACGGGAGTCCTGCTCTGGATGGAAAGCTCAGAGTCCAAGCGAGTGACGGATGCACGTGCGGCAGCAACCGCAGCGGCGGCGAAGACGGCGGCAGACAAGGCTGCATCTGACAAAGCGGCTGCCGATGCCGCAGCAACTCAGGCAGCGGCAGCTCAGGCAGCGGCCCAGGCAAAGGCTGACGCCGATGCTGCCGCAGTGAAGGCACAACAAGACCAAGCCCAGGCCAGGCAGGTACAGCCGGTCGCGCCGTCGTCCGTTTACTATGCGAACTGCACGGCCGCCCGGGCCGCCGGCGCCGCACCTATCTATAGGGGTCAGCCAGGTTACCGGCCTGCGCTGGACAGGGATAACGACGGCATAGCCTGCGAATAGGCATAAAAAAGGGGTTACACAGGACAACCTAGGGACACCGTCGGATTCTGCTGGATCATTCTCTTCGCTGAAGTTGCCGGTCCCGTGATTGCGCGGGCCCGGCAATTTGTCCATTCGAATGATTGGGCAGAATCCCTCATCCGGGCGAAGACGATCCCCGGACGGACATGACCAAGCCCAGGGCCGAGCGCTACAGCAAAAGCTGGGCGACACGCCAAATCCCTGGCGACACCTGTATTCAGGTGTCGGCAGGGATCTAGCGCATCCCCGGATAATTTGCGTGTCGCGAAGTAGTCACTCACCCCGGAAATAGGCGCAAAAAAGCAGGGCCGGTCATTGACCGGCCCTGCTTTTTGAAATCCGAAGCTTAGAGAGCCTGGATGTTTACTGCCTGGGGACCCTTGGGGCCCTGCTCGACATCGAAGGAAACCTTCTGGTTCTCTTCGAGGGAGCGGTAGCCGCCCGAGTTGATTGCAGAGTAGTGAGCGAAAACGTCCTGGCTGCCATCTTCCGGGGAGATGAAGCCGAAGCCCTTTTCAGAGTTGAACCACTTGACGATACCTGTAGCCATTTTTTCAGTTTCCTTACTGAAGGTGGAGGTTGTCCCGACTGTCGGGCCTCCGGTGTGGGGTGTTCTCCACCGTTACTTCAGAAGGTCGCGGTTGATGAACCGCGGGAACTGCCTGAACTACCAAATGCCAAACACAACAACAGCTACAAGCATACAGGCCTTTGGGCGGATGGCTACTATTTGTCAAAAACCTTCATCTGCCGCGCGCCGTAACGCGCGCCGTAAACTGGACGGCTGCACACGGGCTGACCCCAATAATGTCCGGGACCTCGCTTAGCCTAGAACCACGGGATGCAGCCGTTGAAGTGGACCTTGCATGAACGCGGCCGGCATCGCTGGAACCAGAGGATCATATGGATTACTACGCAATAAATTCACTGCGTGAAAACCATGCAGGATGGGCCTTGCTTCGCGCCCAGAACGCTCCGCTGGCTGTGCACTTCTTCATGGCCGCGTTTACCGGCCCCAACCAACGGAACATCGGCCGGCAGCAACTCATCGACATTCTGGAGGATGTGCTGTTCGGCGTCCGCGAGTCCTTCGGTGAAGGCAAATTTCCCCGTCAAGCGTCGGAATACCTCGACGATTGGGCCGATCCGGAGCGGGCCTGGCTGCGGAAATACTACGTTCCCGGCGAGGACGAACCCCACTACGATCTCACCGCCGCCGCGGAAGACGTGGTGCGGTGGGTCGAGAACCTGCGCGGGAGGGATTTCGTGGCCACTCAGTCCCGCCTGACCAGCATCTTCGCAGTACTCAAGACGCTCGTTCAGCAATCCGAGACAGACCCGGAAGTGCGATTGGCCGAACTCCAGCGCCAGCGTGACGGGATCGACGCCGAAATGCAGCGCCTACGCGAGGGCAACATCAAGGTCATGAGCGCTCCGGAAGCACTGGACCACTTCCAACAGCTGACCACTTTGGCCAAAGACTTGCTCTCCGACTTCCGTGAAGTCGAACAAAACTTCCGGCGGCTGGACCGCCAGGTGCGCGAGCAGATCGCCACGTGGGATGGCAGCCAAGGGGAGCTCCTCGACTCCATTTTTGCCAACCAGCAGGATATTGGCAGCTCCCTGCAGGGGCGCACCTTCCAGGGATTCTGGGACTACCTCATGTCCCCACAACTCCGGACGGAGCTACGGGACCTTCTTCAGCGCGCCACGCAGATCGAAGCCCTGTCCCGCATGGACAATCTCCATGCCGTGGCGAACCTCCACCAGGACTGGCTGCCCGCCGTCGAGCAGACACAAGCCACTGTCCGCCAGCTGTCCCAGCAAATGCGCAGGCTCCTGGACGACAAGGTCTTCCTGGAGAACAAGCGGATCATGCAACTGATCCGAAGCGTCGAGTCGACCGCCCTCACCACCCGCGCCCAACCGCCGTCGGGCATTTTCATGGAGATCGCCGCGCCGTCGGTGGATGTCGCGCTGCCGTTTGAGCGTCCCCTCTACGAGCCGGGCAGCAGGGTCCTGGTGATGGACGACGTCGTCACTGCCGACGACGCCGATGTTGACGCCGGCGCCCTGTTCAGCCAGTTCTATGTGGACAAAGAGCACCTCAAGTCCCACATCGATGCGGTCCTGGAAGACGCGGACCAGGCCACGTTGGCTAACATTACCGCCGCCTATCCCCTGTCGCAGGGCCTGGCGGAGCTGGTTGCCTATTACCAATTGGCTGCCGAGTCGGAATGGGCGAACATCAACCCGGAGGCGACCCAGCAACTGTCCTGGTCCCTGCCGGACGGAAGCATCCGCGAAGCGACAATCGATCAAATCATCTTTGTGAGGCCTGCATGAACACCATCATGGAACTGGACACCCGCACTCCCGAGGAACTGCCCGGCGTCGTCACGAGGCTCTTCAAAGGCGTGGTCTATTCCGAAACCGACGAGAAGATCTGGCAGTCGCTTCTGGCCTTGGCCTCCCAGGTCCGCGACTATGTTGCGGTCCTCGGACTGGACCTCATCCTGGACGAATCCGAAGGGTACGCCTTCCTCAAATCGCGCGAGGACCCGGATGTCACGCTCCCCCGGCTTATCCCCCGACGCCAACTGACCTTCGATGTCAGCCTGCTCCTGGCCCTCCTGCGTGCCCGGATGCTCGAGTTCGACACGAATAGCAGCGAGACCCGCCTCATCATGACGGAGCAGGAAATTGCCGACATGGTTTCGGTGTTCCTGCCCGAGTCCAGCAATGAAGCCCGGATCCTGGACAAGCTGGGTGCCAACATCAAGAAGGTCGTAGAGCTCGGTTTCCTGCGGAAATTGCGAGGAGAAACCGGCACCTACGAGGTGGCGCGCATCCTCAAGGCGTACGTGGATGCCCAGTGGCTGGAAGAGTTCGACGCCCGGCTGGCTGACTACCGCCGCTCACTCACGGGGCAAAAGCCCGCAGTTTCAACGGAAACGGACGACGCATGACCACCGAGCTGCAGGACGGCCTCTTCAGCTTGGACGAGCTCCCGGCTGGGCAAAAAGACGACGACGGCGCCCTCCCGGGCTTCCGGCTGCACCGCCTGGAGCTGCTCAACTGGGGGACATTCCACGGCGGGGTCCGCATGTTCCGTTTGGATGGTGCCAATAGCCTTCTGACCGGGGACATCGGTTCGGGGAAGTCCACAGTAGTTGATGCGATCACCACTCTCCTGCTCCCTGCCAATAGGATCGACTACAACAAAGCCGCTGGCGCCCAGAAACGCGAACGCACGCTCATGTCGTACGTTCGCGGCTTCCACAAGAGCACGCGCAGCACCGGCGGCGAATTCTCCAAACCCGTGGCGCTCCGGGCACCGGGAGCCCTCACCGTAGTCCTCGGCGTCTTCCACAACGCGGTCCTCAATAAGTCCGTCACGCTTGCCATCACCCTCTGGACCATGCAAGAAGCGGGCCAGCCCAGCCGTTTCTACTCGTTGGCCGAAACTGAGCAGTCCATTGCGGAAGACTTCGCCAACTTCGGGCAGGATCCGGCCAAGCTGAAAAAGAAGCTTCGTGCCGCGGGCGCGGCCGTCCATGACACCTTCGACCCCTACGCCGCGGCTTTCAAGCGTCATTTCGGCATCAGCGGCAACCAAGCCATGGATCTGTTCCACCGCACTGTCTCCATGAAACAGGTGGAGAACATCACCCACTTCGTGCGGACCAACATGCTCGAGGACGATGACGTGAAGTCGCGCATCGACAACCTCATCCACCACTTCGACGACCTCAAGAAGGCCCACGAGGCCGTGCTGAGGGCGAAGGACCAGATCGGCTTGCTGAAGCCGATCCGTGACGCTGCCGCAGTGCATGAGCAGCTGAGCGGCGAAGACGCCCTCGCCCGCCAGCAGCGCGATCAGTTGCATCCGTGGTTCACGGATCAGCAGCTGACGCTGAGCCTGGAACACCAGCGGGAGCTGGAAAACACCGGGGTCAAACTGCTGGAGGACAGCACCCAGCTCGGCGCGGACATTTCGCGGCTGCGCCATGAACTTTCAGTGGTCCAGGAGGACATCCGCACCAACGGTGGGGGTCGGCTCGCCGCGATCGACGCCGAGATCGCACGGCTTGAGGACGAGTCCCGCTCCCAACGCAAGCGCTTCGAGCAATACTCAGCTGCCGCCGTCGAACTGGGTCTGAGGATGCCGGAAGACCGTGTGCTCTTCGACGCGAACCGGGCGCGTTTTGGCGAGGTGGAACAGGAGCTTGTTGCCGAATCCAGTGTGCTGCAGGAACGCCGCACCGGATTGACTTTGGAGCGGTCTGAACTCAGCAGCCGCAAGGCAGACATCGACGCCGAACTGGCTAGCCTGCAGTCCCGCCAGACCCTGCTGCCGCTCGCCCAACTCGAGCTCCGCCGTCGGCTGTGTGAGGGAATCGGCGTCGCGGAAACCGTCCTGCCTTATGCCGGCGAACTGCTGCGGGTGCGCGACGGCGAGTCGGAATGGGAGGGCGCAGCGGAAAGAACATTGCGTGGTTTCGCGTTGTCCCTGCTGGTCTCCGCAGAGCACTACCCGGCGGTCAGCAGTTGGGTGGATTCCAATAACCTCCGAGCCAGGTTGGTCTACCTGAAGGTCGGAGATTCGAACGCGGCGCGGCCCACCGAAGCAGGGACACTGGCGGCGAAAATCGCCATCAAGCAAGGTACCCCCTTCCGCACTTTCCTTCTGGACGAACTCAGCACCCGGTTCGACTATGTCTGCTGCGAGACCATGGAGGATTTCCGCCGCTACCCCAAATCCCTGACGGTCAACGGCCAGCTCAAGGGCGGCAGGGGCAGGCATGAGAAGGATGATCGCCGGGATCTCGCGGACCGGCGCAATTACGTCCTCGGTTGGGATAACCATGACAAGATCACCCGTTTCCTCGCCGAGCGGGACGACGTGGACGGCAAGGTCAGCGTGGTCGAAACCCAGCTGCACAAAGTGGACGTGTCCCTCGGCTCTCTCGTGCGCCAAAACCAGCAGCTCGGAACAATCCGCTCTGTGGCCGATTTCGCCGAGATCGGCTGGCAACTGACCGCGCGGCGGATCGAGGATCTCAAGGCGGAAAGGAACGAACTCCAGTCGGCCAGCAGCGTGCTGCAGCAGCTGACGGCCAAAGAAACCGAGGTGACCGGGAAGCTCGGACGCTTCGAGGAGAAGTCCAACAAAATCCAGCAGCGGCTCGGTGCCAATGAGAAGGACGCCAAAGATATCGCTGCGGCGATCGAGGAATGCCGCCTGGCGCTGCTGGAGCATCCGCTGACCGACGACGACGCCGTGCTGGCCGCCGTCGCTCGGCTCGCCGCCGAGGTGCTCGGCGAGAAAACACTCACCTACAAGAACACGGGCACCGCCGAGAGCTCCGTCCGATCGGGGCTGACAGCGTCGATCGATGCGCTCACGAAACGCATCGCGACGGCGGCCGCATCTACCGTTCGCTTGATGACGGAGTTCCGCGGCAAGTACCCCAACGAGACCACCGACATCGACGCCTCGCTGGAAGCAGCCCCAGAGTTCAACCGGTTGCTTGAGCAGCTGGAGAAGGACGATCTGCCGCGTTTCGAGGCGCGCTTCAAGGAGTCGCTGACCCAGAACACCATCCACGAGGTGGTGGCATTCAACGCCTTCCTGGACAGCCGGCGCCAGGACATCGTGAATCGGATCGGTGAAATCAACGTGTCCTTGGCGGGGATCGAATACAACCCGGGCAGACATATCCAGCTGGAGCATCAGAGCTCAACCGACTTGGACGTGCGCCAGTTCGGGATCGACCTGCGGGCCTGCTCGGAGGGGACCATCGGCGACGAAGACCAGTACTCGGAGCAGAAGTACCTGCAGGTGGAGAGGCTGATCGAACGCTTCCGTGGACGGGAGGGCTACACGGCACTCGATGAACGTTGGACAGCCAAAGTAACGGACGTGCGGAACTGGTTTACTTTCTCAGCCTCGGAAAAGTGGACGGAGACCGGTGAGGAATTCGAGCATTTCACCGACTCAGGCGGAAAGTCGGGCGGCCAGAAGGAAAAACTGGCCTACACAATCCTCGCGGCGGCGTTGGCGTTCCAGTTCGGGCTCGCATCAGGAAAAGGCGTGGCGAAGGGTGCGGCGAAAGGACGCAGCTTCCGCTTTGTGGTCATTGACGAGGCGTTCGGCCGCGGCTCGGACGAGTCCGCGCGGTACGGCCTGGAGTTGTTCCAGCGCATGAAACTGCAGCTACTGATCGTCACGCCGCTACAAAAGATCCACGTGATCGAGCCTTTTGTAGCACACGTGGGCTTCGTAGCGAACACCAACGGCAACGACTCCCAGCTCCGCAACATGACCATCACGGAATACCGCGAGGAACGGGATCGCCGTGCCGGCTAAAAACACGGGTGCGTCCCGGACCTGGACCACGCTGGCGGGGCTGCGTTCGCTCTCTGCTGCGACGTGGGAGCGCGGGCAACTGTTACGCGAGGCGCTGGAACCAACGGAAGCGTACCCCCGCCGTCGTGCGCTCAAGCGACCCTCGGCCGCCGAGCTGCGGGACGACTATGCGGCCGCGCGGGAGTGGGCAACCGAGTTGTTCGCCTCGGTGGGGACCTACACTTTGGAAACGGTCGACGTCGGGCGCACCACGATCGGTTCCAACCACCTTCCCGCCGCGGCAGTGTTCGCGAGGGTCGAGGACGAGGTTGCCTTCGTGGGTAAGACACAGGAGCTGGGGCAGTTCCGTTCGCTGGCCGAACGGCTTACCGGAGTGGATCCGGCACTAAGTACCTGGGCTATGAAACGCCCCCTTCAACTGTTGGCTCTGGGTGATGCCGCCCTGAGCGCTGCGCGGGTAGCGCTGTGGCTGAGGGCGAATCCCGGACCCGGGATCTATCTAAGGCAACTGAGCCTTCCCGGAGTCCACACGAAGTTCATCGAGACTCATCGACGGATCATTGATGAAATGCTGGCCGTACTGCAGCACAGGCCGCCAGAGGACGATCAGCCGGGCCAAAGCGCGGCCGCGGACGGTGCTGCTTCGGACGAAACTGACGGCCTGCTGCTTAACCCGATTGCGCGCACACCGGCAGCCCGCTTCGCTGAGCGTCATGGTTTCCTGCATCCGCCAGAACTTGTGCGCTTCCGGCTGCTGGACCCCGAAATTCCGCTGTTGGGCGATGCTCGCGACGTTATGGTCACGGCAGAGGCTTTCAGTACGCTCCGGCTACCGGTCACCTCTGTCCTCGTCACCGAAAATCTGGTGAACTTCCTTGCCCTTCCGCATCGGCCACGGTCCTTGGCGTTGTTTGGCGCCGGCTATGGATTTTCGTCACTGAGGGACGTGGAGTGGATGCGGGATTGTGAGGTCCTGTACTGGGGAGATCTGGACACACATGGCTTCCGGATCCTGGATCAGCTCCGCGCTGTTCACCCACACGTGTCCAGCGTTCTCATGGATGAGGCGACACTGCTCGCCCATCGCGAGGCGTGGAGTGTGGAAGTGTCACCGTCACGGGCCCAATTGGCGAGGCTCACCCCGGAGGAGGCGGAGGTCTACGAGTCGCTGGGAAACAACCGCTACGGAAACGACGTCCGCCTGGAACAGGAGCTGATCCGTTGGGACTGGGCGCTGGAACGGATTGCTGCTGGGCCTGTCTAAACGAAATCCCGCCTCCAGGGCAGTGCTACGATTGCTACGGAGGCAAATGATGACCACGATCCCGCACCGCGAACTCCGCAACAACAGCAGCAAGATTCTGGAGCGCGTCAAAAACGGCGAAATCATCGACGTGACCAACAACGGGGAAATTGCGGCCACCCTCATTCCGCCTTCCGCTTCGCCGTTCGAGCGGCTGTTGCAGTCGGGCGGCGTCCGCCCTGCTGGCGAGAGCCCCGTGGATTTTAGGCTTGTGCCGCGCATCAAGAGTGCGATGAGCAGCTCGGGCATGCTCGCCGATCTGCGTGGCGATCGGTGATCACTTATGTGGACACTTCCGCGATCCTCAAGCTGGTGGTCGACGAACCGGAATCCCCCGCCGTCGCTGAGTATCTTTCGACTGCGGCCTCAAGCGGAAACCGCCTCGTCGCGTCGATGCTTCTCTACACCGAGCTTCATTGCGTGGCGCGGCGGCGGAGACTGGGCTCAGAGCCAGTCAATACCGTCCTGAGCGGCATCAACCTGGTGGACATCGCCCGTTCCGATCTGATGTATGCCGCCGCACTTCCCGGCCGGCTGCGGAGCGCGGATGCGATCCATCTGGCAACCGCGATCAGGCTCCAAACTGATCTGCTGGTGGCCTACGACGCCGAGCTCCTCGCCGCTGCTGTTGACGCCGGCGTCACCGTCCTCTCGCCTGGAAAGTAGCCCTTTCGTCTGCCGTAAGTGCTCATCGCGAAGTCTCGATCGACCGCAAATTTACTGCCGGCGACTGCGAATTCGAACGAGGATAATTATCGCGACGACTCCCGCTATCAAGCACGAGATTGAGCCAGCCGCCAAGAAGTACTTCTCGATCAGCGTCATTCTCGTAAGTTCAAGATAGTCGTCGTAAGGAATCAGGCCGATCTTTGCGTCATGCTGCGAGTATCGTACGAAGTACGTCAAGAGGCTAACGGCTGAAACGGCGGCGCCTATAATCGCGATTGTGATTGAAATCTTTAAAGCAGTTTTCATCTTGGATGCCGTCACGAAGGCTTCCCCCCTCTCATAGTCGCCGAGTAAATATCATTTCGTCCTAACGCCAAATGGATCCCCAACCACCTTCCGGGTAATTACAATTGTATCGTGCCATTCTTAACCAATTCCAAGCAGGCCGCCATGACTCGAGATTGTACTCGGGTAGTGAAAGTGGCAGGCCGGCGATATGGCAATAGAACTGCTGCTCAATTGAATCGGTCCAGCGCCATGAATCGGCCCCCATCTTGGATCGGACCTCGTCGCGGTGCGCCCACCAAGTCGTAGCGTTCGAAAACGTTACTCCCCAGGCGGTCGGCGTAACATTCACGGTCCAACCGCCATTCCTGCTGTTCCACCAGGGCCGATGATAAAGGTCCACACCAAGCCATGGATCCGACACAACGGGGTATTGGACGCCAGCCCTACGATGCTCTACTTTCTGTATCAGTTTAGTGCCGTGCACTTCGTAGCGAGTCGGTATCGCCTTTCCTGCTGAGTCCTTCGCCCATGGGGCAGAGAAGCCACCTAGGAACTCGCCTGCCTGATCGGTTGCAACCACGAATCCGGCGTCCGTCACTTCCAATTTCGCCGCCGACGGCAGCTCGACAGGGTATGCAAACTCCGTCGGCGACTCGGGTCCTGATATTGTCGTAGCAATCTGAACTGAACCGTCCGTCTTAGGTATAACGGTCGTTGCATCCCTGCCATGAGGGTACGTGACACCAACCGAGCCTCGAATGCCTTGTGAATCCGACGAAGCAGGCAGTCCAACCTTGATCTTTGTGGCGTCACTCTTCAATTCCACAAATCCATCGCCCGTAGTCGGGAACGAAATCTCATTTCCTCCCGCCGAGACATACTCGACGCCATTTCTGACTGAGACCACCCGTTCCAGGAGGGCGGCGTGATTTTTTAGTTCCGGAGCGACTGAAATCGCACCGTCCTCCGATTGAGGCGGAAGTGCAGGTGATGGAGCGATACCGCACACTAAAAGTGTTGCCGTAAATCCGATTGCAAAAAGGCTTCTTCTTAAGGACGTTTTCATGCTTCTCTCTCTCATCGATTTGTGATGACGGGCTTAGAATCAGCGGCCGAACCAACACTTCCATCTGGTGCCCACCAGTCTCGTAATCCCCACTATCAGTGCAAGGAAGACTAGCGCCGGAACTGGCGCGTGTGTGGTGAAAAGACACTAATTGAGTACTCGAAGAGCCCAATTTGAGTGTCAATTGGGGGCAGTCTGTGAACTCACTCGGCGGGGCGTGTGAGTGTTCGGGGGTCGCACCCGGACAGTTAGAGGCTGCCCGCCTTCAGCACGGCTCGCCAGATAGCTTGAGGCTCTATATGAAGATCGCAGCGGCTAGGAAGTACCGAGGATCGTCCGAAATCTCGGCCGCTGCAAATTTGCAAGGCATCTGTCTTCTCTCACCAAAACATCAGGTTCCCGCATATAGACTCATCGCAACGGCGCCCTGGCATGGGCTGCTTGGCCAGCCTGAGAGGGATACGGCTCGATGAGTGAAATGAATATGCCGGCACAGCCGCCGGTTTTGGACGTCAGCGACTTGCGCGTCGCCTATGGCGCGCGGACCGTCGTCGACGGCGTCAGTTTTCAAATTCATCGCGGTGAGATCTTCGGCCTGCTGGGCCCGAACGGTGCAGGGAAGACGAGCACGCTCAGTGCCATCGAAGGCTTGGTTAAGCCGAAATCCGGGCGGCTGCTGGTGGACGGAATCAATGTTCGAGAAGAGCCGCTGGACGCGAAAGCGCGCCTCGGGGTGCAATTGCAGTCCTCCAGTTTCCAGGCCGAGCTGACTATTCAGCAGATCGCAAGACTCTACGGCGGCCTCTATGGAGTGAAACTCTCGCGTGCGCAAATCGGGACGAGCATGCGTTCCATAGGGCTTGAAGAAGAACTGGGCAAAAGATTCAAACAGTTGTCAGGTGGGCAGCAGCAGCGGCTTGCACTGTTCATTGCCACGATTCACAACCCCCTACTGCTCTTACTGGACGAACCGACCGCCGGGCTGGACCCCCAGTCACGCCGTGGACTATGGCGTCGCATCGAGGAACTCCGTGGCAAAGGCAACAGCATTCTTCTGACCACGCACTCGATGGAGGAGGCACAGGCCGTGTGTGACCGGGTCGCGATCATCGACCATGGGGTACTGCTCACCATCGGCAAGCCGTCGGAGTTGATCGACAAACACAGGGACGATCCGCGGGTGCTTTCGGTCGCCCACGGCGCACCGACCTTGGAAGATGTGTTCATCGGACTGACAGGAAGTGAGATCCGTGACTAACACCAGAGTCGCCACTGTCCGCCCACCGCGCGGCCTCGCCATGGGCTCGTTGCTTCGCGCGGACTCCATTGTGATGCTCAACAGTAAGACTTCACTTGTCTTGAGCGCCCTGCTGCCGGTCGTAATCCTTGTGGTCACAAGCTTTGGCAAAGCACAATCACGGCTCGGCGGGTCAAACCTCCTCATCGGCTTGGCGTTGACCCTTGGACTACTCACCTCGTGCCTGCTCGGATTCACTTTGGCCCTGGCCCACGACCGGGAGATCGGTGTGATGCAAAGGCTCCGTGTCACCCCGGCGCCCAACTGGATGATCATGACCAGCCGCCTTGTCGTCCAAATAGCCACGAACCTGCTCGCGTCCATCATTGTCGTCATCGTCGGCTCTATCGTTCACGGGCTCACGCTCAACATCGGCCAGTACCTTTTGGTCGTCACCATTGCGGTCCTCGGAGCAGCCATGTTCCTGGCCATCGGACAAGCCCTGGTCGGCTTGGTTCAGTCCACCAACGCCGTCAGTGCGATCGGCCGGTTGCTCATGATCTTCCTGCTGCTCCTCGGCCTCCTCGGCGGCAGCGGCATCCTCGGGGACTCGATGCAAACCATCGCGGATTGGTCCCCCGTCGGAGCCCTCCTGGCACTGTTCTCGGATGTCCTGAACCAGTCTGCATGGAGCGGCCAGGACACCTATTCGCTCTTGGCCTGCGTGGGATACATCGTCGTGTTCGCCTTCATCGGAATCCGCTGGTTCCGATGGAACTCGCGGTAGGCCAACTTAGGAAATCGAAGGTCGCTTCCGATGCTTCACGCTGGTTGCGATCCAAGCCACCGGGCCGATGAGCGGAATGAACAGGACCAACAAGAGCCAGAGCACGAGTTCCCGTTTAGTCAGACTCCTGGCGCTGCGCGCGAGCACAATCAAGGCCCAGACAAAGACGACAACTGCGGCCAAAGCAAGCACCGTCGCTATGACTTCATACCCGGTTGGAGCGAGAACGTCGTTACCAGTTGAGAGAAAAAACACGGCTTCCCCTTCGCGGTTTAGGTGTGACTAAGCTATCACTTACCAGCCCCAAGGGCCTTGGACGAGCCGAGACATCGAGCCCTCCTCACGCTGAGGCTGGCTCCCACGCGAATCCGTCCGGGTCGGTGAACGGGCCGGCTTCGCTACCGATCGCGAGTCGGTGCGATCCGGTGCCCTCGGGAGAGACCCCGGCGTCCTTGGCGAGCGCGCGGCGCGCGTAAAGCCCGAGCTGGACGGGACTCGATGGCATGGCGAACTCGACGTACTTGCCGAAGCTCTTCCCAACGGCGAGGCCCCGGTCGCCGTAGAACCGTTTGCTCGCGGCAACGTCCGCGACTGCCATCAGCAGCACGATCTTGTCGACCTCCCGGGTGGCCGGACCGCTGTCCTTCTTCGCCGACGTCGCGACCTTCCAGATCGCGCCATCCGGAGCCTGAACGACGCCGCCGTAGCCCCACAAGGACTTCGCCACTGGCTTGAGCGTCGTGGCACCGGCTTCCACAGCGGAATCGATGAGGCTGCTGACGGTGGACGGCTGTGACACTACGAGCGACAGCGTGAACCCGCGGAAGCCGTCAGTAGGAGCATCGGAGGCCCGCACGCGCACACGCGGGCCCAATCCGAAGGCGGCGTCGTAGAAAGCGGTGGCGGCCGCGGGGTCAGGAACTTCGAGGGTGACTGATTCGATGGCGGTCATGACAGGTCCTTAAGTGAGTGGGTTGCTTCGTGATTTCGACTTTATGCCGAGGCCCCACTGACCGCTTCTCCAATCCTGACCGATGTGTTCCGCACCTGGGCGCCGAGCTTTTATCGGTCACCTGTTCACTTCCAAGTTGCGACGTCCCTTCTATTGGATGGCCGTTTGCAGGGAAGCAACGCACGTCCTCAACATGTCTCGAAGCTGTTTCTGTTCGTCCTCAGTGAGGCCCGAGCGCATGGTGTCTTCCACCGCCTTGACTGCAGTACTGGCGGCTTCGAGCTGCTGGCGGCCATGCGCTGTCAGTTCAGTCGGCAGTATTCGGCCGACCGAAGCCTCGGTCGCCCGAGAAACAAGGCCCTCACGCTCTAGCGCCTGCAATAGAACGTTCATCGACTGTCGAGACACGAAGGCACCTCTCGCGAGCTCGGAGTTGGACAGCCCCGGCCGCTGAGCAAGGAGCTCCAGGCATGCGTAATGGGTGATGCTCATGCCCAGCGGCCGCAACACACTCTCCATTGCCGTGCGAAGCGCACTGGCCGCTTCCTTAAGGAGATATCCGAGCGATGTATCGAGGCTGACTCCTGTTACGTCTTGACTCATGTCAATATTCTGACATACTCTAAGTGTCAACTAACTGACACTAAGGAGCTCCTCATGCCGGTCACCGGACCCGACTTCATTTCAATCCAAGTGCGCGACCTTGAAGCGTCTGCCGCTTTCTACCAGCAGCACCTCGGGCTGACCCGTTCCCCAGCGGGGCCGCCGCACGCAGTGGTATTTGACACCAGACCGGTCGCGTTCGCCGTCCGGGACCTTGCGCCGGGCGTCAGCCTTGCCTCCACGCCACAGCCCGGCCTCGGCATCGGATTGTGGTTGCACGCCACGGACACGCAAACGATCCATGACAAATTAGCGGCCGTTGGGACCGAAATCGTGGTCGAACCGTTCGACGGCCCATTCGGGCGCACCTTTACCTTCGCCGACCCCGACGGATACCAAATCACCCTCCACGACCGTGCCTGACCCGCGCAGGAGTCATTCCATCAGTTCACTCAGACGAGACCGGAGGTAGCTTCGTTCGGTGTCGTTATCAGAGAGGATTAGAGCCTCTTCAAAGGCGACCCGGGCCTCGTCGAAACGGCCCAGCCGGGTCAGGAAGTCGGCGCGTGCAGCGGGAAGATACGGGTATCGGGCGAGTCGCGGTTCGGCTCCGAGCGCATCCAGCTCGGCCAAACCTTCCGCGTAGCCGACCGCGAAGCCGAGAGCGATGGCCCGATTAAATTTGACGACCGGAGTGGACCACGTCTCCATGAGCAGGTCGTAGAGACCCAGGATCTCCTGCCAGTCAGTGTCGGACCACGACTTGCTCTCGTCATGGACGGCCGCGATCGCTGCCATGAGGGCGAAGCGGCCCGGTGGCCCTAGCTTCAAAACCTCGCCCAGGAGCGCTACCCCTTCATCAATGGCCGGTCGGTCCCATTTTGATCGGTCCTGGTTCTCCATCAGCACGAGTTCACGGTGCTCATCGAGCCGCGCGCCCCTGCGGGCGTCGGTCAGTAGCACGAGGGCGAGAAGCCCGGCAACGTCGCGGTCGCCGGGCAGCAGGACGTGCAGCATTCTCGCCAGCTCATGGCCGCGTTCGGCGAGATCTCTGCGCATCAGGTCCCCTCCTGATGGGGCAGTGTGCCCGGTCGTGTACACCAGGTAAACAACGGACAGCACGCCGTCGACACGCTCGCGCAGCTCGGGCGCCGCCGGCACGCGGTACGGGATGTGCGCGGCCGCGATCTTCTTTTTCGCGCGAGTGATCCGCGCAGCCATCGTCGCCTCCGGGAGCAGAAACGCCCGCGCGACATCGGCCGTGGACAGCCCGCACAAAAGGCGTAGCGTCAGGGCGACCTGAGCGTCAGGCGCGAGGGCGGGGTGGCAGCACGTGAATATCAACCGCAGCCGATCATCGGTGATGTCTTCCGTCTCGCGGCCCGGGTCGTCGAGCGACTGGACCTCCGGGTCGAGAAGTTTGGGGAGCGCCCGCTGTGCGGTCGCGGCGCGTCGGTGCATGTCCACTGCTCGTCGCCGCGCGGTCACGGTGAGCCACGCTCCAGGGTTCTCCGGGATGCCACGCGTACCCCACGTCGACAATGCGCTGGCGTACGCATCTTGCACGGCTTCTTCCGCTGTGTCGATATCACCGGCAATACGCACGGTGGCCGCCAACACGAACGCCCACTCCCGACGGTGCGCCTCCGCAACCGCAGCAGCGACCTCGGAGCTGGCGGCCGGCATCAGCTTGCCACTCGCACGGGCCGAACCTCGACTCCGACCCCGGCGGGCACCTCCTTGGCAATCTCCAGCGCCTCATCGAGGTCGGCTGCCTCGATCAGGAAGTAGCCGCCAAGCGTCTCCTTCGACTCGGCGAAGGGGCCGTCCGTCACCGAGAATCCGCCGGACCCGTCGCGCCGGATGGACGTCGCCGTCTCGGCCGGCTCGAGTGCGGCCCCGCCGAGCAGCGACCGCCCGCGGCGCTGCATGAACGCTTGGTAGTCGGCGCTGACTGTCTCGCCCGCGACTTCTTTCGTAGCCACTTCATCCTGGAAGATCAGGACCAAATACTTTGACATTTCACAGTCCCTCCGTCTGAACTCTGGCTTGAGTTTTCGCTCCATCAACACCGAACACCTTGCGGATTCGGCTCTTCGACACGATTTTCAGTGGGCCGGCGCGTTGGCATACGAGGCGACAAGCCAGCGCCCATCCTCTCGAACCAATACCCATGTGGCAATGACTTCGCGGTCGACCGGGAATTGGGCCTCTCCCGCCATGAGAATGCCGGCCTTGCTGACTACGATCGCTGTGTGGTCTCCGATAAAGCGGATGCTCAGAGGTTCATCGACCGCCCGGGAACCTTTGAGCGGACCCTGGAAGCCAGCAGCCATGGAACTGCGGATTTCCCCCTTGTCGCGGTGATACGCTCGCGGCATAACCACCGTGGCGTCGTCCCGATACGATGCCACGAAAGCATCCGCATCATTGTCTGCCCATGCAGCGTAGATCTCGCCGAAGAGGCTGCGGATCTCGTCGGTCGCCTCGGACTGAGCGTCTGTGGGCTCGTTCTTCGACATTGGTCTGTTCCTTTCGTCGCACTCCGGTAGACCCTTCCATTCGGGCCCTTACTCATACGACGCGCACCAGAAGCAAAGATCGACAACTGTGACCAATTAGTCCAGGCAGAGACACAAAGGATGACCGGCGGGATCAAGGAACACCCGGAACGTCGTTCCCGGCTGGTTTTCGTGCTTGGTCGCGCCGAGCTCGAGCACAGCTGCCTCAGCCGTGTCGAGGTCATCGACCACGACGTCGAGGTGCATCTGCTGCGGAACGTCCTGGCCGGGCCATTGTGGCGCCCTGTAGGACTCGACTTTCTGGAAGGCCAGCGAATCACCGTACTCGGCGCGGACGGACCACCAGTCGTCGTCGTTCCGCTCGATTTTCCACTCAAGAAGGGCGCTGTAAAACTCAGCCAGGGTCTTGGGGTCAGGGCAGTCGAGTACGACGACGGGGAAGCGTGCGATAGCCATGGCCAACACTCTAGGACCGTTTCAGGAGGATCGCATCACATTCGACCGCCGGAATTAGCGGGAACTATCGGTACCGCGTGGCAAGCTCCGGGCTCTGCGCTCCGAAAGCGGCGAGGTCTGCGTGGAAGACCGCGTCGAGGAGCCCGGCGTCCTCGACCCCCGGGGCGCAGACGGTTTCGCCCAGTTCCAGGCCGCGCAAGCTTGCGGTGACGACGTCGGCTGCGCTCATCCGCGGCACCATGCTCAAGTCCATGCCTTGGCGTTCGTGGAATTCGGTGGCCACCGCGCCCGGGCACACCACTTGCACCGTGATTCCAGTCCCCTCCAGCTCAGCACTCAAGGTTTGGGAGATCGCGACGAGATAAGCCAGGGTCCCGCCGTAGACGACGCGGCGGGGCATCTGGGAGTGCGGGGCCGTGCCGCCGAAAGCGATCATGCCGGCCACGTTGATGATCGTGCCCTCGCCACGTTCCTGCATGCCCGGTATTGCCGCACGGCTGAGCATCGTGGGAGCGAGGACCTTGACGTTGACGAGTTCCGCGGCTTTGTCGGCGGGAAGCTCGGCGAAGGGCATGTAGTGCGCGACGCCGGCATTGTTCACGAGCAAGGTCACGGGCTCAGTGGCGCAGATCTCGGCGACCGAGCCGATACCCGCAGTCGTGGCGAGGTCGGCGACGACGGTCCGGACCGTGGTCTGAGGGTGCGACGCGGCGAATTGTTCCAAGCGTTCCTGTCGTCGGCCCACGACCACCAGATCGTAACCGTCGGACGCCAGGCGTTCGGCGAATGCCCAGCCGATTCCGGAGCTGGCGCCCGTGATAAGTGCTAGCTTGCTCACTGTCGTTCCTTCCCTTGGCGGCCATGGCGACAGTTCCACGCAACCACGCGGCTGACAGGGCTGTCCACCTCCAGCCCCCGAATCGCGAGCGCTTTTCAGCGCGTAGGCATGGGCGTGGGGGTCGATGCCGGAAGCACTGCGAGGTTCCTGTAAAGATCCGAGTCGAGCGTGGTGTGGCCGCGGTCGTCGGTGACGTAGACCTCGAACGTGAAGGTGCTGTCGTCGTGGTCGAGCGTGAACTGGATCGTGGGGTTCTCGACGGAAATTGTTCCTTGCGAGACGATTCGGCCGTACTTCTGCTCCGGAACACTGAGGTCCGTTCCGTGCTGCGCAGGGTCACGGATGAAGTATCGAACCGTGTACGGGGCTGACGGCAGGGACCGTATGGTCGGGAAGAAGGTGAAATCCCTCGTGCCGGTGGCCGGATACACCATCGCACGCCACTGGAAGGCGGTGACGGCGGGAGTGAGCGCGTCGTCGAGGTCGCGGATGCCGGTGCGGTTCGTTTGGGCGTCAACGCTGCGGTTGTCGAAGCTTCGGTTGTCGACGCTGCTGCGGCTATGGCCCAGGGCTTTGGCGACAGGTCCGAGTCCGACGCCGAGGCTGAGACCGAGCCCGATCGAGACGACCGGGAGGAGGATCGCCCACATGAGCGCACGGCGCCGCAGGCCCGTGCGCACGGCCTGCCGGTGCATCGAGAGTGTGTAGGGTGCGACGCCGGCGGGCATGGTTCCCGAGTACGGGCTGCTGCCCGCGCGGGTCCAGGCCTCAATGTACGCGGCGCGCGGCGGCAGGGGCGCCTCCGTGCCTCCGACCGGATTCCAGTAAGACAGGAACGGTAGCGGCAGGTCCCGGAGCCGGTCGTACGGGTCCTTGGTCGTGAAGGTCGGCACCATGCGGTACTGAACTCCCCCGCGAGCGGGGTACTGGTGTAGGTAGGCATGGAAGTCTTCAAGCTGCATGCGCCCGACCCGGACCTGGACAACGAATGCCCTCGTCACGATCGCCTCGTCCCGCGTGAGCGTGACCCACTCCCCGGCATGCCAGAGCAGGGCGGCGCCCGAGATCGCCGAAATTACCGCTCCCGCCAGGATGAGCGCCTCGGCCCAAAACGGGATGATCGTGCCGTCGCTCTCGTTGACGAGGATCGAGCCGGCGACCGCTGCCACCGCGATCACCACGAGGCCCGCGCCGAGGGCCGCACCAGCCCAACGCGGCATCCGCAGTGCACGAATCTGGGCTGGAAGATCATCCTCTCGGAACTGATCACCGGAATTCGGAACGAACATCGTTACCCCCAACATCCATCGGGAAAGGCCCCGACGTCGATGCTCCCATAAGCCGCCCACGCTGGGTGGTGGATTGACGAATCTTGGGCAATTCTTCGACAAAACCTTGCACTCGCGTCCCGGTGTCGATCCTTCAGGCTCCCACACCCGAATCACTGGGCGTAAAGTTCTGCCAAGGGACCGGAAGGATCGCTCATGGAGACTGCCCCGCCCAGAGCCGTGCAACAGAACAGAGCTGCACAACAGGACCGCCCCCTCGAAATCGACACGCTCGTCGTCGGTGGAGGCCAAGCGGGACTGGCCACGAGCTACTTCCTCAGCCGGGCCGGCGTCGAGCACGTGGTCCTTGAACGGCGGGCCGCGCTGGGTGGCGCGTGGCAGGATCGCTGGGATGCGTTCGTGCTGAACACCCCGAACTTCTCACTCGACCTGCCGGGCATGCCGTACACGGGGCCGCAGCCGGAGGCGTTCATGGCGCGTGACGACGCCGTGGACTATTTCCGCGACTACGCGCGGAGGATCGGCGCCCCGGTCCGGACCGGCACGGATGTCACGCGGATCTCGACGTCGGATGGCGGCTTCAGCGTCGAAACGTCCGACGGCGGCTGGCTGGCACGCAATGTGGTGCTGGCGACCGGCGCGTATCAAATACCGAAGATCCCGGCGCTGGCCGCAGGACTTCCCGGGAATGTCCTGCAGCTCCACACGCACGACTATCGCAATCCGGAGCAATTGCCCGACGGCGCCGTGCTGATTGTCGGGACGGGACAGTCAGGCGGGCAGATCGCGGAAGACCTGCTCGCAGCCGGGCGTGAGGTGCATCTGGCGGTGTCGATGTGTCCGGAGGCGCCGCGCCGGTATCGCGGGCACGACATCATTTATTGGATCCTGCAAGCCGGAATCCACGGACCCGAGTATGGGGTCAACGCCCTGACGGTTGGACAGCTGCCCTCCCCCGCGGCACGGTTCGCCTGCAACCCCCTGCTCTCCGGCACCGACGGCGGCCACGACATCCACCTCCGCGAGCTCGGCCGTAAGGGCATCCGGCTGCACGGCCACCTGGAAGCAGCCGACGACGGCGAACTCACCTTCACGGACGATCTCCCCGAACGCTTGGCAACAGTCGAGGCCGGGTTCGGCCAGCGCATGGGGCGGGCGCTCGACGCCTACATCGCCGCCGCGGGAATCGAGGCGCCCGAACAGCAGCCTGCGCCCGCGGACGACTGGCTTCCAGTTTCTTCGCCGGCGCGG
The DNA here is from genome assembly GCF_044908325.1 of Arthrobacter sp. GAS37. NCBI lineage: Bacteria > Bacillati > Actinomycetota > Actinomycetes > Micrococcales > Micrococcaceae > Arthrobacter > Arthrobacter sp. GAS37. Next base: position 32,692 of record NZ_JBIYDB010000005.1, on the reverse strand, counting down.
GTCAACCTGGCCGCCGAGAACATCACCTCGGTGCTCTGGGCCACTGGCTACAAGCTGGACCTTGGCTTCGTGGACATTCCTGTTCTGGATACGTGGAGCTACCCGCGACAAGTCCGCGGCGTCACTGAGCAACCGAGGCTGTACGTGGTCGGGCTCCCGTGGTTGACGGGGCACTACTCGTCGATAGTCGGCGGGGTGGGCGTGGACGCGGAATATGTTGCGGGCTGCATCCAGTCATGAGGGATGGTTGCAGTAATCCCCCCATCGTGCATTTATTATCGCTGCGAGTCACATACGGGACGTGCTCTACGGCCTGGAACTTCAAGAGCACAGAATATTGACCGGCCTGCCCGATGGAGGACCGGCTAATGGGCGGAGTCTCCTACTGCTCCACTCAAGGTCAGGATCTCGTCGACAACGTGCGCGAGCGGAGCGGTGGCGTCGATGGCGATGCCACCTCGCGGAATGTCCGCCTTCGTGCGATGCAACCGGAGTATGAGGTCCCGTTCCGCTTGCCGGCCCGGTCCTCCCCATTCGTCCTCCCGCCGGTCGTCGAGCCGGCGAGCGAAGGTTTCGGTGTCGATCTCGAGCACGAAGACGCCGTTGAACAGGTCAATGAACTTCGCGAAGTTTCGCGATCCCCCACAGAAGAACGTCACCGCCTCGCGCTGATCTGCGACGAGCGCCTTCACTTTGTCGACCCGCCAAAGGTGGTGATCGTGAACGGCAAGACCAGTGACGTCCTCCATCGGTGCCCCGGTCTCCGGATCACCCTGGTACGCGAGTTCGCGATCGCCGTGAACGACGTGGTAACCGCGCCTTGCCAACTCCTCGCACACAGAGGTCTTCCCGGTTCCGGAACCTCCTTCAATGAGGAAGTTTCTCCTGCCCATAGTGAATGGTAGTCAGACACTGCACCACGCGAGCGTTCGGGGATCCTTTATTGGGATGCGGAGGTCACAAGGCCTTCGCCATGGGGAGTAGTTCGTGCAGGCTTCGAATCGTCAGGTCCGGGGCGGCTTTCGGTGTCGGGGCGCCTTCCCTGTTAAGCCAGAATCCGGTCCACTCCGCCGCTTGGGCACCGGCGACGTCATTGGCCAGCGAGTCGCCGACCATGATTCGGGGTTCCCCGGGCAACAGGTCTGAGGCGATGTCGAAGATCCGGCGATCTGGCTTTTCGACGCCGTGGTCCTGTGACAAGACAGTGGCCTGGAAGCAATCCTCCAGGCCGAGGCGCTTCGGGTACGAGTTGCCGTTGGACAGGAGGCCGACGTGGTGGTTTCGTCGCAGCTCTGCCAGGACCGGCAGGACGTCCTCGAAGAGCATCACATCCGCGAAACGACGCTGCAGGTAAAACTCGTTGAGGTGGGCCGCGAGATCGTGGTCCCCCAATCGCAGCGGGCGAGGCTCTGCCTGAAAGCCTCGAACCGCACCTGCTCGAGGTTGGTCACTTGGCCTCTCAACCGTTCCGCGACGACCTCCCGGTCGGTGACTAACGCCTCGACGCTCATATCTCCTCCGGTCGCTGGCCGAAGCCTGCGGAGCTCGCCGATCGTGGCTGCGCGTGGCCGGGGGGTAAGCCTTCGATTGCGGACTCGAGAATCGTGGGTACTGAACCCGGGCCATCCCATTCCTAATTTTCCGGTGCCTTGTACACTCGAGCACCAACTCCCACGGCATCGCCACGGGAAGTTGGCACAAGAAATACGCTGCCCTCGATCATTTTGAAGCGAGCCACCGCGATCCCCCATCATCTTCCGTGCACTTTGCCCCACGGAGACCCTACGGCTGCGATTGCAGCCCAAGACATCGCTGTAAGCCGGTCCCGCTGGGACATGGTCTCTGTTACGTTCGAAACATGCTCATCGTCCTGCGTGGAAACTCTGGTTCGGGAAGAGCACCATCGCGGCAGTGCTACAACAAGCGCCGGGCTGGCCGACTGCGCTCCTCAGCCGTTATCTTTTGTAGAAGAAGAGCGCATCAACGCATCGGAATCGCCGGACCAGATCGTCGGGCGCATTCTGGGCGCGGTCGCCCAGTAACCGATCGGGCATCGGGCGCCCCGTGAAGGACACTTCTTGGCGCTAGAGTTCGGTCCATGATCGTTTGGCTTAACGGCACCCACGGGGCGGGAAAGACGACAACGAGCGCGATCGTGCAGCAATTGCTGCCCGGCGCGCGCGCCCTCGACGCTGAGAAGGTCGGTGAGGTGCTCATGGACATCAAGCCGGGACTTCCTGCAACCGACAACTTCCAACACTGGGAGCCATGGCGACCGCTCGTCGTCGAAACCGCTCGACGCGTCCTCGAATACACCGGAGGCACACTAGTGATGCCGATGACGGTCCTTGTCGAGAGCTACTGGAGAGAGATCAGCGGTGGTCTTACCGAGCACGGCATACCCATCCAGCATTTCGTGCTCCACGCCGACCAGGCCACGCTTCGCGACCGCATACAGAACGACAAAGACCTCGGACCCTCGACGTTCCGCTTCGCGTACTTGGAGCCATACGCTAAGGCAGCCCGTACCTGGCTGCACGATGAAGCCGAAGTCATCGACACCACACACATCACAGCGGACCAAGCCGCGCAGCAGATTGCGGATTCGGTGCTTGGCCGCCGAGAGAGCTCCAGACGGATCGACTGACGCACACCATCAAGGCGCGTGAGGCGCCTCCCCGAGCAGCTCCCGCACTCTCTCCGGTCAGGGTTCGATCTATGGGATGACCGTAGAATCCAACGAGGGCACTCCCTACGGTTGCGCCGTCGGCCGGCGCATTAATTTCTTCCGCCAGCCAATCCCCATCCCAGCCAGGTGGGCGTTCTGCTGCGCACCAGGCGGGGTTCACCTCCGATTCATATGCTGACACTACGGTTTCCACGTGAAGCGCTTTTTTGGGCACCCGATGACCCTGTGGCCGTCTATGCGGAACCGCCTGCACGTCTACGCATTACCGGCACCCGACCTCCGATCGGCACTGGTAGAACGTCAGCGCGTCCTGAAGACGTTCGACTACTGCTCCATCCAGCCAGCCGACTACCTGCACGCAACAGTGCAGCAATTCGCGGTTACCTCAGACGAGGTCAGCCCCGAAGAAATGGATGCCTTCAAGGCCCAGCTCAAGAGCCTCGCCGCCGAAACCAAGCCGTTCAGCGTCGAGCTGGGCGAACCGGAAGCGGATGATTACTCGCTCGGGGTCAGAGGGACGATTACGTCATCATGGGCGAAACTGACCGCGGCGGTCCGCGACGCGGGCGCCGACACTATCAACAAGGGCCAACCGCTGCCCTATGCCCCCTTCACCCCCCATCTCACCCTGGGCTATGCCGTGGCCGAAGGCAGTACCGAACTCATTCAGCAAGCGTCAGATCAGCTGAGGGCACCCGCCCTGCCTCCCCTGACCATCAACGAAGTGCACTTGATAGCTGTCCACCAGGACGTCAACCGAGGCACCTTCGCCTGGGACACCACGTCTCGCTTCCCTTTCAGCGAACCCCCGGCCCAATAGTCGATGCGAACGCCCCTGGCTTCCGCGATGCGCCTGCTGAGGGACCGTCAACCGGACAGGTTTCAGGCCGGATTCTTGAGCGAATACAGTTTGATAGTGAATTTCCATGCGTTCAAGCGCTTCATCGACACTGCACCTGCTCTTGCCGATGCACAGCCTGTCATCCAGGTTGAAGAACAGAACAACGACTACGAATCTGGGGTCGCCCGCATCGGGAAGGAGCAGTGGCGAATCCGCACCGCCCGGATCACATCGACGAAGCCGGGCGCCTTCGTCGCGGTCTGGAAGCGCGGCGAAGGCGGATCGACCAGGCCCTTCACGGCTGCCGAGTCGATGTCTGGACTGCTCGTCTTCGTAGAGGAACAGGGACGGTTCGGGGTCTTCCAATTCACCAAGGCGCACCTGATCTCGCTCGGATACGTCAGCTCCGACCTTCATCCCGGCAAGCGCGGTTTTCGCGTCCATCCCGCATGGTGCACCGACCTGAATCCTCAAGCATCACGCACTCAGTCATCGCAGGGGGTTGCGTTCGTCGAGCTTCCTCCGAGTAACGCGTCGTGGACCTAACCGAAAACGGTCGCGCACTTCACGAGCGCCCGTAAGCCGGTCCGGTGGCGGCACATGAGTGAGCGCCCGTTGACGGGGTCGGCTAGGCACGGCAGGCTGTGAGGACATCCACGGCAAGGGGGACCACGATAAAGCACTCGATGTGCACGGTCGCCGCGGCGGCTGTGCTCGGGCTAGCCCTCGCCGGATGCCGGCCCGCCGCCGGTCCCCTCATGGTGGGATCGCCCGGAGCAGCCCAGAGCCCCTCACCGTCCGAGCTGGCGGCCATCATCCAGGCAGCGGTCGAGGATCGAAAACGGTACAGTCCTCGACACTCTCCCTGCCATGAGCCTTGCCGGAGAGCATATGACGGCGGCCTACCTGTCCAAGCGCGAGCGGGACCTCTCAAAGGTGGCCCGTTCGAAGGCCGGATTCAAGGCAATGGGCTTCTGGTATACGTCATTTTCGACGAAATTAACCGTGGAATCGGTCGAGGTGACCGGTTCGGAGGCGAGCGTCCGGTTCAAGGAATTGACTGAGGAATACCAGGCCTCGACGGCGAATGGGCCGAGCAGCATCCCGTCGGGCTACTCGCTGGTCCAGACCGCGACGTTCCGGTCATCTGGAGACGTTTGGCAGCTGATGAGTAAGTCCTATTGCTGGGAACGGGCGTGGAGGCTTTTAAAGTAAGGCGGAGAGTGTTAAGCCGGGTTTGTGAACACTCAACTAAACACTCTGCTGACCACACTTTACGTCTATTTGGATGACCATGTCCTGCCGGATCTGGGCGTGTCCCGGACCCGGCGGCCAGGCCGCAAACCATTGCTCAGCGACGCAGAACCGTTGTGTTTGGCGGTGGCCCAACATCTCTTGGGCTTCTCCTCCGAGACGAGGTGGATCCGGTACGCCCGGGTCCACCTGTTCGGCATGTTTCCCGGCATCCCGCACCAATCCGGCTACAACAAACGCCTCCGGGCCGCCGGCTCCCTGATCGCGGCAGCGATCACCGCATTGGCAAGGGACACCCCGTCCTGGCATGAGCTCCTGCGCCTGGTTGATTCCACCCCCGTCCCGCGTGGCATGTCCCGGGAAACCGTCAAACGCTCCGACCTGTCCGGCCATGCCGGCTACGGCTACTGCGCCTCCCACTCCCGCTACTTTTGGGGGTTCCGGCTCTACCTGATCAGCACCCCGGACGGCATGCCTGTCATCCGGGGCCTGGCGAACCCGAAAATCGGTGAACGTGAAGCCACCCAGGCGCTCCTTGAGCACGACCACCACCTCATCCGCGAAGGACAGGTCATCCTCGGTGACAAGGGCTTCGCCGGGCGGGAATTCGAAGCATTCATCACCGAGAATCTGGGCGCGACGCTGATCCGCCCGGACCGCAAGAACGAGAAACCCCGCTTCGGCAGACTCGGCGGCATCCGGCAATGAATTGAATCCGTCTTCGACACCCTCAAGGGCCAGCTCGGCCTCGAAGATCACGGCGGACGCACCCTCGAAGGTGTCTACGCCCGGGTCGGCGCCAGACTACTCGCCCTTGCCGCCGGCATCTGGCACAACTGGCGCATCAACGCACCCCGCAAGCGCTCACTCATCGCCTACGACCACTAAGAACCAATAGGACTTAGTCATCCAATAGGACTTAATCATCTAGCCGAGCTGCGCGCCGCATGTGCATCAACCCACGGCAACCACGGCGGCGGAACCGGCCAAGGGATCGGCATGGCCATCAACGCCAACGCGATCGAACTAGAAACCCGGATCCGAGAAGACGCCCTGGCCGAAGAGTTCGAGCGAACCGGAAAGGAGTACCGCGGCAACCTAGTCGAAATGCTCAAAACTTGGGCTGCACTCGACGGAGAATGGGCAGACTGCCTTGCCGCCGTCACGCTCGAATGGGTGGACCGAATCCGGGCTCTGCTTGTGCAACGCAGGCCACCATGGCGCCCAACACTCAACTGCCCCTCCTGTAACCAGCGATTCCACGGCCCGGAACGAGAACCAAACCTCCGGGTCGAATACTGGAACCATGACGAGGAAAAGATGAACCATCCCTCGCTCTGGACGGCTGGATGCGACGGGTGCGGGGCCGGATGGGCTGGAGACCAGATGGCATGGCTTAGCGCAAGGATTGCCCCCAGACTCACGCTGCGTTGATGGCCGGCGAAATATTCGCGACGATTTACCGAAAACGGGAAAGACGAGAGAACAGAAATGTTACTTTTGGCGTGTCCATGGACAAATTGCTGAGCATGTGCGACCGGAACTATAGATTTGGCCGGCCGACGCGATCATCATGGAGCATCTTCCTCGCATTTCAGGTCTCATTCTCATGAAGGAAAAAACTATGTCCGAGCACAATGCTGTCAATTCGGTCCCAGGCGCCCCCCTGCAGCCCGCGCCTTACCAGCACCAGCCGTCCACGCCCGTTCCGGGTAAGTCTCTCGGAATCGTCGGGTTCATCTTGTCCCTGCTTGGCCCCCTGACTCTCGTCGGTCTGATCGTCAGCATCATCGCGAAGGTCCAGTCACGCAAGGCCGGAGCCAAGAACGGATTCGCCCTAGCCGGCATCATCATCGGCGCCATTGGTGTAGTCGTGGGGATCATCGTCATTATCGCTATTGTCGCTGGGGCCGCATCCGTGGCGAAGCAGTGCGCAGACCTCGGCCCCGGGGTCCACCAGTCTGGCTCAGTCACGATCACCTGCGGCGGCTAGTCATTTAGAACTAAGGTGCCGGGGCCAATGCACGCACGAGCCCCGGCACCGTTTGTCTGGTCCTCACCGATCCGGCCCGCTCAGAGCGGCTACCGACACGGGCACCATCCAGCTTGCCACCGGAGGATGATGTGTTAATCTAGATCCGTTGACAGGACAACTGTCACTAATCCCAAGGCTGAACCTGAACGGTTCGGCCTTTTTTGTTGCCCGAAACGGCGGCAGGGCTGAACCTTGTGGGGGTGCACCGGGTTCGAGTCCCGGCAGCTCACGGGAACCACAATGGTTCCCCGAATCGAGGCACGGCCGAGAGGCAGCGTCCGGCCCCGCGCAAACCCCCATGAGCGCGGGCCACCTGGGGAGTTAGTGAAGAGGCATCACGCCGGTCTCCAAAACCGGAATCGCAGGTTCGATCCCTGCACACCCTGCCAACATCAATCGTCCCGGCCAGCGAAAGCCGCCCGCCCTTGCAACACTCGTCTCAGGGCAGCAGAGCGCGCACGCCGGACGCAAACCCGGGCACGCCCACACCAGCGGAAGATACTGGCGGGGCACACACTTTCCGGTGTCGGAGTCAACGTCACGCCCCGCCTCACGAGCGGACCAGCGATCAAAGGTAGAACCGGGATGCAGCTCTTCCATCCTGTCAAGGCACTACCTGCTTCGACACCGGAAACACAGCGGCGATTAGTTCAGGTACCACCGCTTCCGTTCCTCCGGGTCATACGGCGTCCCCTGAGCGGCGCAGGGGCCAACATGGTTGACCTCAGCCTGACATTGGACAAAGCCCTTGCCGACTGGCCCGTCGAGTACCGGAAAGGTTTGCGGGCATCGCACGAACGGTTCGGTTGCGCTCTCATCTGTGGTCATTGGCGCATCATCCCACCCCTCGACTGACCCCGCAATCAACGAAGAATGGTCATCGCTACCTCACGCACAGGCACGGCCACATGGAAGCGCGTCTCACGTGCGGCCAAGAAGCTGGCCAAAGCCAATGGCCAGACGCGATGCCCTCACTGTGGAGTTGCGCTCGACTACGACGTCGGACTCACCCCATTCAGTGCCGAAGCAGACCACATCGTGCCACACGCTAAAGGTGGACGAGACGAACTATCAAACGTCATCGTCATATGTCGCAGATGCAACCAATCCAAAGGCAACCGCGCTGCACCCAAAGCAACAACCGTCATGGCAGCCAAACCACTCAAAACCAGCCGGGAATGGTGACCTGTGGATAACCCCAGATACGAAAACTCGTATCCCAGAACCCCATATCGGGGTATGGGGGAGGACCCCTCCGCAGAGGCCTCCCGTTCGCACCCCAGGCATTAGCGAAAATATCCCCCGAGCCTCGGCTAGCTCTGTCTAACCTCTTGGACTGTAGCTAGGGTTGGGCCATGGCCGCCCGGAAAAAGTGGCAGAAAACCACGCTGCAGATGGTCTGGCTTTCCGTCCTGTACGCATTTATCGCAGGTTCCCAGCTCGTAAGTCTGGCTGACGGTAGCGCCCAATATCCGGTCATGTCGTGGGTGTTGGTTGCGATTTCTGTGGTCCTCGTGGTGGCTATGGTTTTTGCCCGCATTTGGGCGGGAAAGCACCCGCCGACAGGCTGATCATCTAGCGTTCCTAGCGTGCACGGGGGCGGCCTGCCGATGTCCGTCGTCGAGGGCTAAACTTCCCCGTGGGCCGTCGCCGCCACGGAGTTCATAAAGCACTTCATGGCGCTGAAAGCTCGGGAGCGAGGCCAGGACGATCTACCGCACGCGACCAGTTCAGCGCCTATCGGGCAACCTTGATCTGAGTTCTTCTGCATAGGAAGCGATTGCCTGACGCTGGTCGCGGGTGAATCTTCTGGCCTGCAGGTTGAGGACTGCACGGCTGCCCAGCTCTCCCACGCCCAACAGCTGACCCACCCGACGGATTGCTTCGTCCACGTCCTCTGAATCCTCGATCACCTGGAAGACCTCGTCCCGCCGATCCATCGCCTTCACCAGGGCCTCGTGGAGCATCAATTGTTGCCTCATCTGCCGCTCATCCTCATCCATGCCGCGATTCTTGCACGAATGGTTCTGTTAACTGATCGGCAATCGCCCGCCCCACTTCGTGACTCGCCGGGCATCTTCTGAATGGCCCAGATTCTTTCAAGATTCTCGTTACAGTTTGTTGGCTGCCGGACATTAACAGAGCATGAGCTTGCAAACAATGGGGGAACGGGTGGATCTGGAGAGGGAAAAACGGTTTCTTGCCGCCCACGCGGGGGCCCACGACCGCATCTACCGCTATTTTCGGCGCAGGACGGACGGCCCTGCCACCGCAGAGGATCTGTGCGCGGAGGTTTTCAGGATTGCCTGGGAGAAGTCCGGACAGGACGACGATCTCCCGGTGATCGTCGTTTTCGGAATAGCCAAGAACGTGCTCCGAAACCATGACAGCTCCTTGTCCCGGTCGGCCGGGCTCATCGGTGCTTTGCGGTTGGAGCATATCCCCGGAACACCCGCCGAGGAATCCTCCGTGCGGGATGCCATCGACCATCTGGGCCCGAAGGAACGGGAGGTGTTGTTGCTGACGTCTTGGGACGGACTCACCGCCGTCGAAGTGTCCCATCTCCTCGACACGACGGCGACTGCGGTGCGAATGCGCCTGCACCGTGCCCGCAAGGAACTAAGCCGAATACTTCAAGAGCAGACAGTGTCAGAAGGAGCAACAGAATGAGCAACGACCTGTCTCTCGACGATCTGCTTTCATCCGCCGATCCTGCGCTCATGATCACAGACGAAGAATTGGAGCGCAGCCGCGATCGGTCTCTGTCGTTCGTGAATTCCGATGTCACTCACATCGCGGTCGGCGGATCCCTCCACGACTTCCACCGCACACGGGCGAAACGTCATTGGACGCGTTTCGCCGCTGCGGGGCTTGCGGCAGAGGCGATCGCGGCCTGCGTACTCGTGGCCTCGAGGTTAGTAACGGGTCCGGTCAACACGGCTGCGGCTCCGACCGTCACCGCTGTGGCGACACCGTCCGACGCCGGGAAGTCTTCCCTGACTGGGCCCACTGTTACCGATTCATTTGGAAACGTAGATTACTACACCACCGTCTCCGGTGACACGTCAGCGGAAGTGGCCGCAGCCTTCCGCATCTCCAAGGAGAAACTCGCTGAATTCAATGGACTTCAGCCCGGGAGCGCATTGGCACCCAACACGAAGCTTCGGCTGATCCCGGTTCCGGGTCCGATCTACGGCGCGAAGGGGACGGCTACCGTCAACGAAAACGGCATCCCCACGAGTTACACCATTGAATCCGGTGACACTCTGGGCGGGATCACCTACCGGTTTGGAATCACCGGCGAGCAGTTGGCCGAAGCGAACAAGGTCTCGTACGTGTACGAGAAGGGCAACACCCACTTTGTCCGTGCCGGGAACCACATCCAGCTGCAGAAAAATCCCGTCGACAGCAGATCCGGTCGAGGAACAACCGTCAACAATTCATCCGGCCAAACCATCTTCTACACCACCATCGACGGCGACTCGTTCGACAGCATCGGCTACAAATTCCGGTGCACCACCGAGCAGTTGCTGCAGTACAACACTTCCTTGGCCGGGGACCGGCCCATCCCCGCGGGCACCAGGGTGAGACTGATACCAGGAGAGCTGAAGATCGACGGCGCCCAAGGCACCTTCACCGCCGACGCCGACGGGATCCCACTCACGTACACCACCGCCCCCGGGGACACCGAACGCCAGATCTCCTTCCGTTTCGGAATGCCTGATCTGGAGTGGGCGAACCGACCGCTCACCGGCACCGACGCCGTCTGGTACGCCTTCGCCGACCTACCCACCGGGGAGCTCGCCCCCGGCCAGACAATCAGCCTCGCGGTGACCAAGCCCATCCACAAGTAGCGGTCCTACCGAGGCCATCCAAACTGCCACGGCACTCCAGCTGAGCCCGTTCCTACCCCTCGAAGTGAGTTTCGATCCCGCTCCCTGAGACCTGTTCGATCAGTTCGGTGGCTACGTCCCGTAGTTTGCGGTTGCGGTTGCTGGAGACCCTGGTGAGGATTTCCATCGCTTCTGCCTGCGAGCATCGGTTTTGCGCCATGATGACACCGCAGGCCACGTCAATGGCGGTCCTGCTTTGCATGGCTGATTCCAGGTCCTTCGCCCGGTTGTGGGCGGAGTCGATGCGCACAGACAGGTGGAGTATGTTGCGGGCGGCGGCGGCAAAGCCCACGGCCTTGTCGAAGACATCCGGGGTGAACGCGCCTGGCCTGGATGCGAAAAAGTTCAGCGCGGCGCTGGCGTCGTCGCTGATTTCCATGGGAATCCCCAACGAGCTATGAATGCCCATCCCGGCGAATTTTTTGGTGACCTCCGGCCAGCGCAGATCGGTCGAACCGTCGTCGATGATCACAGGGGACATCTCCCGGAGTGCCTTGATGCAGGGGCCGTCACCGATAGCCTGCTCAAGCCGGTCAAGCTCCACGGCGCGTGCGCTGCTGCCGGCTGCAGTAAGGGGCCGGCGCCTGACTTTGACGGTGACTGCGCACTCGATCTCGTCGCCGGAAGCCTCAGAAATCGAGGCCGCAGCGAGCCTAGAGAGCCCGGTCAGGAATTCAGATGCATTCCCTGCGCCCACTAGAACAGACTGAAGTTCCAAAATGCCTTGGAGCTGGCCTGCAGGCTCTTTTTCCGGTGAACTCGACATTGGCCCATCCTGCTGTCCTCGTTTGACATGGAGAACGGTGCCCGGACGCTGGCAGCCCGCATCCCGCCGTCGTATGCTTCAGGCAGTCCCAGGCTTTCGATCCCCTACCCCGGAGCAGGCACATGCAGATACCCAAACCGTCCGACGCCGACAAAGACCGCTTCCGCGCGGTGGTGCCGGAGAACCCTGATGTCGTCGTCAAGCCGATGTTCGGCAACCTGGGTGCCTTCGTGAACGGGAACATGTTCGCCGGACTGTTCGGCCCGATGATCGGCGTCAGGCTGTCCGACGCCGACCGTGCGGCGCTGGAGGCCGGCCACCAAACGCTTCCGTTCGGCCCGGAAGGCCGCGCTATGGGTGGCTACGTCGGTCTCCCCGAGGCATGGAGCGACAACGAAGAACAAACGGCGGAATGGGTCGAGAAGGCCTTCACCTACGTCGCAACTCTTCCACCGAAAGCCGCGAAGCCGCGTTCGGCGAAGAAGTAACCGCCGCGGCGGCGGCGACGCCAGCCGCACGCACAAAGCGGGGCAGCTCAGAATCGGGAAGTGTGGTCTTCAATCAGTCCGCTTGCCGCGATCTCACGGAAGGCGTAGATCCCCCGGGCTGCGGCGTCCTTGTCATGGAAAGGGACGGAGACGGCAAGCTCTTTCCCGAACTCGTCAACCAGCCTCACCCTGCAGCTGCCCCCGTTGTCAGTGAACACTTCAAAGTGTCCCGCCATCACAGAAGTTCTCCCCGACGGCGTCCGGAAGCAAGCTTGGGCATCCCGGGACGCCTGCTAGTCGGGCTGTCGCTGAGCGGTTGATGATTTCCCGATTCGCGTCGCCGCTCCAGCTCGCTCGTAACGAGATCCAGCAACGCCTGGGCTGGCTCGGAGAGTCGGTGGGTTGCGGCCGTGTGGGCTATTTCGCCGCAGTGAAGAAGCACGAGACGGATGCGTTCCAATTCGCGCGAGGGCACGGATGGCCATCGCCGAAACAGTTGTTGAACCGCGCTATGCCTGGGTAGGTGGCCCCGCCAAGATCCATTGGAGGTGAGGTGGGGCTGACTGGGTTGAATAGATGCCATGACTGACCTCCTCGTACTAAATCGAGAAAGCCAGCTGCTTGACCTCTACCAGCATAAGTGACCCACGTCATATCAACCAATTTCGGCTTGCTTCCAATAGCCACCAGACCGGTAAACGCGGGCGTTCGGGCTCTCGTCTATAAAGTTCCCACGAGGGCGTAGTGTCGAATTAGTAGATTTCGGGATGGTCGTTCGGGTCCGGGGATTGAATATTAGGGCTGTGCAGCGCGCGAGCGGGCACGGCTACAGGTCCGGGTTGGGGATCCTGGGCACCCCTTGGAATCGAGGCCGCATGGCCAGCAATAACGCAGTTCCCACTACAGAGCAATTGCAGGACCTCCTGCTTGAAAGTCCGGGCTTCACCGAATTTCTCCTGGGTTTGGCCAGCATCTCAGCATCCTTGTTGGACGGTCGGGAGCCCTTGCTGTGCGCCATCACTGTCGAACGGGACGCCGGCCCCTCAACGGTGGCCAGCAGTACCGCTGCGGCGCAGCGCTTGGACGAGAAGCAATACGCGTTCGACGACGGCCCTTGCCTCACGGCCTTGCGTCACCAACATCGGGTGTTGATTGATGATCTGCAGGCCGATGCCCGCTGGGCACAGTACGCACACCAGGTGGAAGGCGAAGGTATTCGCTCGGTCCTCGCAGTGCCTCTTCAGACAGACTCGTCGTCACGCGCAGCCCTGAATTGCTACGCCTACACCACCGGAATCTTCAACGAGGCCACCGTTTCCCGCGTACTGGAGCATGCCAAAACAATTTCGAAGACACTGAGGCTGGCGCTGCGGCTTCATGTCCCGGAGCCGTACCCTGAACACCTGCGCTCCGCCCTGCAATCGCGCGCCGCGGTGGACGCGGCGCTGTCCTTGATCATGGTCGAGAACCGCTGTGGACGGGACCGCGCCATGGAGCTCCTTCAGCTCGCTGCGCGGAACAACAACCGACGTCTTCATGACATCGCCACCGACATCCTGAACAAATCAGTCCCCCAGGATTGGACTTCACCCAGCGCCGACCATGACTAGTACGGAGCGGAGGCCAACCCACACTGCGTTGGCCGGATTGGCTGCTCACCCGGATCAGGATCTTGGCATCGCCCTCCAGGATCTTGTCTTGGCGAGCGCCGACGTCGACGAATTCCTTGGTGCTTTAGCCAACCTGGCAGCGGCCGCTCTCACAACTGCCTACAACGACGTCTCGTGCGGTGTCACCGTTGTGACGAGGAAAAAGGGCATCACCACGGCCAGCAGCGATGAGAGAGTGCGCGCTCTCGATGAGCTGCAGATTGATTTCGGCGACGGCCCTTGCCTCACAGCGCTTCGGCACAATTCAGTGATCCTTGTCCTAGATACCCGCCATGAATGCCGTTGGGGTGACTACATGGAGGCAGTTTGGCGGAACGGCATCGGATCCATCCTGGCGGTCCCGCTTGATCTGGCCGGTGAAGCCGAGGCCGTGGTGAGCCTCTATTCGACCACCCCGCACGGGTTTTCCGGACCGGACATTACAGCCGCGGAAGAATTCGCTGGGAGTGCAGCGAAGTCCCTGCGTGTGGCTTTGACGATCTCCCAGTTGCGTAACGCCCGGGACGATCTCACTGCAGCCATGCAGTCCCGCTCGACCATCGACACCGCCGTCGGCATTGTCATGGCGCAAAGCCGATGCGGACGCGACACTGCCTTCAAGGTTTTGACCCGGGCTTCGAATAGCCGGAATGTCAAACTCCGGGACATAGCCGCTAATGTCATTGCCTCCGTTTCGGGCGAGACGGACCCAGAAGCTTACTTCGACGAATAGCCAAAGCGTGGGAAATGGTGCGGACTAAGCTAGGAACAGCGCACCAACTGCCGTACTGGATTCTCTTTCACAAGAACGCTGCGGCTCGATGCACTCGACCTAGATGAATGAGGACTATGGCGCGGAAACTACCGATGGATGAACTGTCGACCGTGATCGCGCGAATCCAGGGCCTGCTGCTCACGGAAGAGAAAGTGGACCGCGCCGTGCGGTTGCTGGCCCGCGCCATCAAGGATTCCGTGTCCGGAGCCACCGGCGCGGGGGTCTCTCTTCTGGATTCGAGGGGCAGGCGAACCAGCAGCGCCTCGACGGACGAAGTGGTCACCCTTGCGGATGCCCTCCAGTATGAATTGGGCCAGGGACCGTGCCTGACAGCCTGGGCAATGGAGGAAACGGTGATCGTCCAGGACGTCGAAACGGATCCGCGCTGGCCGGACTGGGCTGACGCTGTGAAGGACTTGTCCATCCGTTCAGTGGTCAGCACCCCTTTGGTCGCCGAGCAAGAATGCATTGGCGCCTTGAAGATCTACTCGGACGTCGCCGGGGGTTTCGGCGAGGACGCGGCCCGAGTGTTGGAACTATTTGCCGCCCCGGCGGCAACGCTGCTTGCGAATATCCAGGCCAGTGAAGCACCACACCGCATCAGCGAAGCCTTGGCTGAGTCCCTCCATAGTCGCGACTTGGTCAACCGGGCCTGCGGGATATTGATGCAGCGCCGCTCCTTGACCGTTGACTTGGCCCTTGCCGAACTGATGCGCCGGGCCCGGCGCCAGAACAGCACACTGGGTCAGATCAGTGCCGATCTCGTCGCCGGGATTCCGGCGGCCCTGGACTAAGGCCGGCCCGTGGGCTTCGATCCGCATGAACCACAACAGCAGCGCATGCTGGCCGCTGCCATGAAGTCAGCACAAATCAACGTCGGCGACCTCTGGCTCAAGTACTTCAGCCTGGGCGGCGAAGTTGGCGAATACGAGGTGGAAGCCTATCTCCAAGGCCTCCTCTCCCTGCCCGTCTTACAACGTGACCTCCTGGCCATGGCGGCCAACGAACTCATCAACAAATTCCCGCAAGGTCACGCCCCCTACTCCGATGAGCTCGGCTCGGAAGGCGACTCCCGTAGGAAGGAACCCGGATCCGGGACGCAGCAGCGGCCGGAGTCTGAGGACTAGGCGGCGGTCTGCGTCGCGGGGCATTCTGGATGCACAAGTCGAGATGTACGACGGCGCCCGGCACCAATGCGGTGGCTTTCCGGTCCTGCGTGGTTCAGTCCTGGAGCATCACAGTTTGCGTCCGAGGCCATGCCAGTCCGCCAATTACAGCTGCTGCACCCGCCGAAATAAGGTTCGTCCACCACGGCCACCGTGAATCCGATGCCGAAGCCAAGGCCATAAGGATCAGCAAAGTCGAAACCCCGGCCATACCGGCGGCCGTAGCCTTTTCATGGTCACGCCGAATTCTGGTCAGGCGACACACCCAAAAGGTCAATACGGCAATGACGCAACCCGACACGGCACCCACCATCGCGCCGCCGAGCCCGCTGAGTACCGCCACCCCGGGGCCGCCGGGCCTGCTCAAGAGAAGAACCACCAACACATAGGCACATCCGAACCCTGCCCCGAACAATAATCCCCTGGTTACTGATCTGTTCAACGTATCCTCCGTCGCTGGCGAGCTTTCAGAATGCCACAGTCTATTGCTTCGACAATTCGGCTCCCGAAGCCAATGCCAGCAGTGGGACCCTGACCGTATCCGGGTCGAAGACTTCGGCCCGCAACTACGCGGCACCGTTACCGGTCAGGAAAAGCCGGCCAAAGCCGCTCTCTTTAGAGGCCGCATGGTTGTGTGGGCTTTCATGTCCTTCGATTCCGCGCGGAATTCGTTGGTGAAGCCCAACCTTGCGCTGGAGCCCAGCGGTTCGAGCACCTGGTCCGGATGAAGGCACGCTGGGGCCTCGTCTACCAGCCGCTGCCCGGAGAGTCGGCGGCTCGACGATGCGACAGCGGCCTCGGCTACACGGAGAAGGTCGCCTGCGAACACTGAGATTTGCTGTTTTCACACGGATTTTTGGTGAAATCACACTGAGATTCGGTACATCGCACACGGAGACGCCCTCGGCGGGGCTTATTTTGCTGTTGATGAAACTTCTAACTCTCACCGCGGCCGCAATGTTCTTGATCGTTGCCATCATTTCATTCGTCGGCAATCAGGCCACATGGGTGCTATCCCTGGCGGCGTCTGGGGCGAGTCTTGCGACATGGTTTGTCTACGAGAAGCAGGCAAAGTGACCACCGAGAACGAGTCCGAAGCTTATCCCCACTCCGCGTCGGAAGCGTTGGCGCCAAGACTGTAACTTCTGAAGAAAGCGGTATACATGAACATGTCGGTCGTGGTGAGCCCAATTGATCCGGATAACCCAGTCGTCAGCGGCGCCTGGGCTACGCCTGTTTTGGGCATCGTCTATTTGGTGTTGGTAATCGTCGCGCTTGCGTCGCTGATGGCGTCAAAATGGATTCCCGCTCCAGTCAAAGTAGCGATTGTCGTCGGGATCTTTGCGGTGCCGTTTGCAGGCTCAGTTGCGTGGATTATCTACTCACAAGCGCGGCACCGGAGGTCGGAAGACCGTCCAGAAGATCCTGGAGAGGCCGGTCTAAGTTAGAGGCGGAACTGGAGAAGACATGGTGATATCAGAGGTCCGGCTGGCAAGACGTTCCAGAGTCTGATCTGGAGAATTGTCGGCGCTTCAGTCATCGTGTTGGTCGTGTCAGCTCTGGTCTCGGGCATCTTTTTGCCCGGGCTCGTCATGGCCGCCTGCATCGTCGCCTTCACCTGGGCGATTGTTCGGATGACCGTCTCCATCGCCATAGCTGAGGAGAAAATCGTCCTGCGCTGCGCGCCGTTCTATTCAACCGAAGTGTCGATCTCAGACGTTTTGGCCGTAGCGACGGCCGAGGATACATCCCTGTCTGACGGATGTGGTTTCCGGGTCATGGGCAAGGGCACCCGAGGATTGTTGGCGGGAGGGCCTGCGGTCGCTTTGGAAACGAAGACCCGCCGATGGATCGTCTCAACCGCCCATCCCGAAGAGGTTGTATCAACAATCCAGGATCAAATTGCAGGTAACCCGTGGCATGAGGAGCCGTGAAATGATCACTGCAGAACAAACCCGCCACGTGATGCTTCACGGTTGGAGCGGCTTGCTGACGCTCGCAATAGCCCTATGGGCGTGACCATGATTTTCATTAGCCCGGTTCGCGAGTTGCTTGGCCCGCTGTGGACCGGGTATCCGGCTATAGCGTTTGGGTACATCTTTCTTGGGGTCCCGGCGATTCACCGCTACCGGTTAAGAAAAGCCGGTCAGGGCCGCGCCCTTTAGGGGTTGCGGGTAGCGCAACTCCAGAGTCGTTTGCTGGCTACGCGCTTAGGCATGGTGAGTCCGCACGGCCTTCGGGCGGGGTTCTTCCAGAAGTTTCGCGGTCTGTTTGCCCGGCCGGCCGGGCTGGAATCCAAACGACAGCCGCGGGCCTCGTGATGTTCCTAATCTTCGTCTTTAGCCTCAAACCAGGGATTCCCTTATTCCCGCCCAAGAACAAACACGTGAGCAGCACTCGTTCCCTGAATATCCTCCACCAAGTCGCCGAGGCTCATCTCCACTCCCTGTGAGAAGAGTTGGTGCCGGGGCTCAAGGTCAAATGCAAGCGAGATCAACAACAGTCCACGTGAACGGTCAGCTCGCCGGGACGCTCAGCGGATTGGCGACGCGGAGCTGCCCGCGTTCGATCAACCAGGTGATGGATTCCAGCACAGCTTGTTCGGGCTCGTACCGGGGAGCGTAGCCCAGCAGGGACTTGGCCTTCTCGATTGTGAAGCAATGGCTGCGGTAGAGGTGGCCCCAGCTCGACTCGGCGTACTCAGGTGTGGTCGATTCCCGGAAATGTTCCCACGTGACCGTCTCCAACGTTGCGGACTGGCCGAACCAGCCGGCGGCGATGTCGGCGTATCCGCGGACGGTGAGCGCAGTCGGGGCGACGATGTTGAAGTCCTCGCCGGCTGCCGCGTCGCGGTTCTGGATGGCTTTCTCGAACGCCTGCGCGACGTCGTCCGCGTGGACGTGGTGCATCAGTTCGGCGCCGCTTCCGGGAACTTGCAGCGGCTGGCCGGCAGAGAGGGTGTGCCAGACGGCGGGGTCGAGGTTCCCGAGCGGACCGATCGGGTGCCAACCGGGCCCGACGATATGGCCAGGGTGCACGGACGTGGTGACCACGCCGCCGTCGTCGGTCTCCTCTTTCAGCATCCGCGCGATCCGGTCCTTCTGGATTCCGTACTCGCCGAACGGGGCTGCCGCCGATCCGGAACCCTCGGCGATCGGCAGTTTGAGGCTCTGGCCGTACCGCCACACCGAGCCGCAGTGCAGCAGGTGCCCGGCCTCCCCGCGGAGCCGGTTGACGAGCGAGCTCGCCGATTCGAACGTGAAACAGACCAGATCGACGACGACGTCGGCCTGCAGTGCCGCGACCCTGTCACCGAACGTGCCGTCCCGGTCTTCTTGTTGCCGGTCGGCGATGACCTGGCGCACCTGCTGCCACTCGGGCGCGTCGCCATAGCTTTTGTGGGTGCCACGGCTGATGTTGATGACTTCATGGCCGGCGCGCACCAGCCGGGGGACGAGGAAAGATCCGATGTGACCGCTGCCGCCGATGACGATGACCTTCATTGCTCTCCAGTGCTTCGTGATGATTTAGCTGTGAGTGTTTGGTTCTGGGCGCGTGTTTGGTTCTGGGCGGGGTGACCGGACGACGGCGGCGCGAGCCTTCGCGCGGCGAGCTGGTCGTTGGTGGCGGCCCAGCTGGCGAGGAGTGCGAACTTCTCCGCGGATTCGCTACCCTCCTCGACGCTATAGATCCCGATCCACAACCCCTTCTCCCCCGGCATCTCAAACACTTCGTAGGTAACGTCAACGACCCCCACCACCGGGTGCCTGAACAGCTTCCGGCCGGTGCGGTGCTCGTGCACGTCTCGCTCAGCCCAGTTCGAACGGAACTCCGGGCTAAGGGTGGAGAGCTCCCCGATCACGGCGGTCAGCTCGGCGTTCAGCGGATCGCGTCCTGCTTCCATGCGGAGCATCGCTGCTGTCATCTGCCTGGCCAGCGGCCAGTCCACGTAATAGTCCTTCGCCCGGGGGTCCAGGAAGATAAACCTCGCGAGGTTGGGACTGTCGGATTCGAACTGCGGCGAGTACAGCGCCCGCCCCATGAGGTTCGAGGCGACGAGGTCATGTTGACGGTTCCACACCACGGCCGGAACACTCATGCTGTCCAAAACTCGTTGCACCGATTCGCGCACTACCGGCTTCTTCTGCCCGGTCCTGGCGGCGGCGGTGAGCGCCGTCGCGGTGCGGGCGAGTCCGAAGAGGTATTCCCGTTCGAGCTCGTTGAGTTGCAGGGCATTGGCGAGGGCGTTCAGTACATGCTCTGACGCCCCGCGGAGGTTCCCCCGCTCGAGGCGGGTGTAGTAGTCGAGGCTAACCCCTGCAAGCATGGCCACTTCTGAGCGTCGGAGGCCGGGTACGCGGCGCTGCCCGCCGAAGTCCTGCAGATCGGTCTGGGACGGGGTGATGTTGGCGCGGCGGGACATCAGAAACGCCCGCACTTCATCTTTCGAACTCATACCTTCCACGGTAGGGCTTGGACCGGCAACAGTGGGAGGCCCTGCCGGGGCCCCTTTTGGAGCCGGGTGAGGGGTTCTAAGGGGGCCTCTCAGTGTTCGCTTCTACTCCGATACCGTGAATTTGACCCTCCCACATCCCCAGCACGCCTCGGGCGTTGCCTTCTGTGTTCCCCTAGAAAGTGGTGCCTCAAAGCATGTCATCAACGGATCTCAAAGCGGCCGGGTTGAAAAGCGCCGTGCGTTCACGCGGCGGACTGCCGCCGGTGGTGTTCGTTCTCACCGCCGGAACATTCCTGATGCAGACAACCGAGTTCTTCATCGCCGGTCTGCTGCCCGAACTCGCCAGCGACCTCCGGGTCAGTGTTCCCCGCGCGGGCCTCCTCATCACCGTCTTCGCCGTCGGGATGATCATCGGATCGCCGGCGATGGTCATCCTGACCCTGCGCCTCCAGCGCCGGCTCACCCTGGTGCTCTCGCTTCTGCTGTTCGCGGTCGGTCATGTCTTGGTCGCCGTTAGCCCGAGCTTCGAAGTCATCTTCGCGGCCCGTTTTGTCACAGCCTGCGCCACAGGTGCCTTCTGGTCCGTCGCCGTCGTGGTGGCGACCCGCGCGGCGGGCCCCGCGGCCGGATCGCGCGCGCTCGGCGTCGTCATGGGTGGAGGAAGCCTGGCGACGGTGGTTGGCGTCCCGCTCGGGGCGTTCGCGGGGCAGATCGCCGGCTGGCGGGCCCCTTTCTGGGCCTTGGCCATCCTCGCGGCCGGTGCCGCGGTATTTATCGTCCGCTTCGTCCCGCACGGAGAGCCCACCGGGGCGACGCCGTCCCTGAGCTCGGAGTTCGCGGCGCTCCGGTCCGGTCGATTGTGGCTGGCCCTGGCCTCCTGTGCCTTGATCATGGGAGGCGTCCTGGCCACGTACAGCTATATCGCGCCCCTGTTGACGGACCGTGCCGGCGTCCCGGCTGCGATGCTGCCGTGGGTGCTGTGCTGCTTTGGAGTGGGCGCGCTCCTCGGCAACTACACGGGAGGCAGGCTCGGAGACCACCGGCCGTACGCCACCACCATCACAGCTGCCGTCGCGGCCACGCTCTTCCTGCTCGCATTGTGCGTGTTTTCCGAGCAGGCCCTGCCTGTCGTCATCCTGATCACCCTGGCAGGCTTTGCGGGGTTCGTGGTGAATCCCGTCGCGTTCGCGCTTGCGGTCAAGTTCGCCGGCAAAGCCCCGACGCTTGCGTCCGCGCTGACCACAGCCTCGTTCAACTTCGGCATTGCCGCCGGCTCATGGGCGGCAGGCCTCGCCCTCAGCTCCGCAGCAGGCGAAACCGGGCCACCGGCAGTCGGAGCGGCGATCGCGTCTTTGACCATCGTTTCGCTCGGCGTGCTGGCGGCCAGCCAGCGCCGAGCATCGCGGGCGAGCGCGAACCCTGGCGAGGAGCCATCCGGGGAATCCCGCGAGTGCGTTGGCTCGTCGCTGTAATCGTGGATCCGTTCAGAATGTGGACGTGTGGACCTCGATGAGCCCGCTCGCTGCAATTTCCCGGAGTTTGTAGATCCCACGGACTACGGCGTCCTTGTCGTGGAAGGGGCCGGACACCGCGAGCTCCGTGCCGAACTCGTCAACCAGCCTTACCCTGCAGCTGCCTCCGTTGTCAGTGAACACTTCAAAATGTCCGGCCATCAGAACAATCCTCCCCGATGGTGTGCGGGAAGACGTTGGGGCAGTCCGCGAACTCCGGAACCCGGGCTATGGCTAAGTGGTGGATGCTTTCCTGGTTCGCGGCGCCGCTCCAGTTCGGCCGTCACGAGATCCAGCAGCGCCTGGGCAGGTTCGGACAGGTGGCGGGTTGCGGCGGGATGGCCTAGTTCATCGCAGTGCAGAAGCACGCGGCGGATGCGTTTCAATTCGCGGGAGGGCACAAGCGGCCATCTCCGAAACAGTTGTTGGACCGCACTTTGCCCGGAGAGGGAACCACCCGGACCATGAAGGTGGGTGTGTGTGGGTCGGATCGGTGCCATGGCTGACTCCTCGGACGACGTCGGGGAAGTCAGCTGCTTGACTGAATCCAGCATATAGAAAGTGAGATGCGTCACGCCAATCAATTCCGCTGGATGACGCCACTCCAGATGACGCCGCTCCGAGAGGCAGGGGGGGGAGCCGATCGCCGCAGACATCCTGCGCCCGTCTCGCACCGCAGCACGGAAGGCCTTGGCGGCGTGCCTCCACAAGCGCGACCTTGTCAACCGGGCCGGCGGCATCCTGATGCAGCGCCACTCTTTGACCGTTGACATGGACCTTGCCGAGCTGGTGCTCCGGGCCCGGTGGCAAAACAGCACACTGGGCCGGATCAGTGTCGATCTCGTCGCCGGGATCCCGGCGCCCCTGGACGTCGATCTCCCGTGGGCTTCTATCCGCAACGCGACCTCCTGGCCATGGCCGCCAAGGAACTCATCGACACACTCACCAAAGCCACGCACCCTACTCCGACGAACTCGGCCCGGACGGCGACACCCCAGGAAGGAACCCGGCTCGGGAGCGCAGGAACTGCTTGGTTCCAGGGAGTCGACGGCAACTTGCGCCGCTGGTTTGAAGTGTACGACGGCGCGCGGCATCTGGACGGTGACGTTCACTTCTTGTGTGGTTCCGTTGCGGGTACGACGGCGGGGTGCCAAACACGTAGACACACCTAGACCTAAACACGTAGACGCCGGCTCTTTCACACTGAATTTTGCGATTTTCACACGGAGATTCGCCCAAAACGCACGGAGATTGGGCCGATTCCACACGGAGACGGGTATCCGCAGGTTTACCTTTCTTTCAGGAAGGGTCCCTCAGTAGCTCAACAACTGACCAACTTTCCTAACCAAATTATGTCAACCTAACCCTTGGGGGGATTATGAACTGGCACCAACTCAGCTGCGTTCTGGGATTCGTTAGTCATATTTTTACGACCGGCGGTCTGATCGCTGCTGCATTCACTGGCGGTGCATCGCTCGTCATTGCTGGGGTCGGCTACACATTTAGCGGCCTGTCGCTTGCCTTGGGATGTGGATGACCGCGTCATGAAGTTTCTTACCCTCTCCGCGGCCGTAATGCTCTTGATCGTTGCCACCATCGCGTTCCTTAACAATCAGATCATCATGGGGATTCTGTCCCTTGCCGCATCGGGGGCAAACCTCGCGACGTGGTTTGTCTACAAGAAGCAAGCAAAGTAGGTCTGCGGCTGTGTCTGGAATCGACCGAGGTCCGTTCCAGACACAGCCCCACAGAGTCACAGACATCGGTAAACCAACGAGGGCGAATGGCACTGATTGAAGTTAAGGGACTGTCAAAGCGCTACGGCTCAGCTATCGGGATTGACCGAATCCAATTCAATCTCGACGCTGGAGAATCGATGGCCATAGTAGGACCGAACGGATCTGGCAAGACGACGTTAGTCAGGTGTCTGCTCGGCCTGGTCGAACCGAGCGAAGGGATCGCGCATGTTGCAGGGAGCCCATATCAGCCAGCCGACCCTACCCGGATCGGCTACCTGCCTGAAGATCGCGGGCACTTCCAGCGTGATCGGGTAATTGA
This sequence comes from Arthrobacter sp. GAS37, assembly GCF_044908325.1. Lineage (NCBI taxonomy): Bacteria > Bacillati > Actinomycetota > Actinomycetes > Micrococcales > Micrococcaceae > Arthrobacter > Arthrobacter sp. GAS37. The sequence continues at coordinate 9,111 of NZ_JBIYDB010000005.1, read as the reverse complement.
CGTACTTCGACTTTTCGGCACTTTGAGGGGTCTCGACCCGAAAGCGTCAGCGAGAAAGGCTCATGAATATCTTGAAGAGATGGGCTTGGGGTCGCAGGCCTTCACACCAATCCAAGCCTTATCAAACGGCCAGCAGCAAAAGGTGCATCTAGGAATCACCTTCATGGGCGACCCCGACCTATTGGTGTTGGATGAGCCCACGCGGGGGTTTGATCCTGTAAACAAGACCCTCTTCAACAAGTACGTTGCGGAGCGCACTGGCCGAGGGGCGACGCTGATCCTGGTCACCCACCAAATGCAGGAGGTAGAAGACCTCACCGAACGTATCCTTTTTCTGGATGGCGGAGCTCAGCATTACTTGGGAGCGGTCTCTGACGCAAAACGCGATCTCGGCGAGACCCGAACCGAGTTCACCTTTCTAGGAGAACTCCCCACAACTGTGAACGACTGGCCATTGGCACTTCAGGGGAGCGGGCGGGCTGAGCTGATTCACACAGAGGATCTGGATGCGTTGCCCGAGCATTTGCTTTCAGACTTGTTGGCAGCCGGTGTCCGAGTCACGGGGTTTCAGACTCGGCTCTCGAGCCTAGATGAAGTTTTCGTGCGGATGTACGGAGAATCTGCAGAGATGGAGGGTGAGATCAGCGTATGAACAGCCCGAACCGACAGCTTGTGGCATTTGACGTGAAGCGCCATCTGAGACGGAAGAGCTTCTGGGTTGCGTCGCTGATGGTGCCAGCGTTCATGATTCTCCTGGCGTTGTTAGTCCAGTCAAGCGAAAGCGTCATCCGGAAAAGTTCAGAGGTATCTGGGCTGACGTCGTTTGCCTTTCAGTACGCCGACCAGTCCGGCTTGATTAACCCTGAGCTGGCCAGACGCGCGGGGGGAAGTATCGCTACGGACGTGGAGAAGGCCAAAGAAGAGGTGAAGATTGGCAAAGTACAAACGCTGATCGTTTACCCGAGTGACGTAGCGCGCGGCAAGATCCAAATTACGGAGAACAATGTCGGGCTTGTTGCGGATCAAAAGTCAACGTCTTTTGCGAGACAACTCCTCCAGATGTCTGTAGCAAGATCCGTCGAATCAACCCAGCTTGTGAAGTCGCTTACTGCCAGCGTCGATGTAGACAGGATCGGATATCGAAACGGGGTTCCTGATCTAGGGTTGGCAGCGGTGGCAGTTCCTATGTTGTTCTTGTTTCTCTACTTCACGATGACGATCTTTCTAGGGAACCAAATCATCGGAGGCTTTGCCGAGGAACGCGAACAGAAGATACGCGAGGTGCTGTTCGTGGACGTGACGGCTTCGAGCGTCTTTCTTGGAAGGATGGTCGCAACCACAGTGCTGGGAGCCGTTCAGCTTGCCATCATGGTCATTCCGATTTTACTTGCCTACTTTGCCATCGGGCCGGAACTCGGGCTGCCCCTCCCTGCGTTCCATACCTGGATCCTCGACGGTTCAAAGATGCTTGCAGGTTTCGCGACGCTGCTCCTCGGCGTCGCGATGATGATCGCGATTCATGCTGCCGTCGGCGCGAAAATCAGGAGCGTCCGTGAAGGATCAGCGTTCGCAACCCTGTTTATTCTTGCGATGTTCTCTCCAAGCTACATTCTGGGCGTTATTTCGGAGAATCCCGGATCGATCGCAGTCCAGACCATGACCTATTTCCCCCTCACTGCACCCAGTACCTTGCTGTTCCGAAATGCACTCGGGAACATCAGTGTGTTGGAACTCGTCATCAGCGAAATGATCATCATGATGACAGCTGTCGTAACAACCCTCGCTGCTATCCGGATCTACAAGAGCAGCAATTGTGGGTAACCAGAGGCATAGGAGCCGCAAAATGATCACCGCAGAACAAGCCCGCCATGTGATGCTTCACGGCTGGAGCGGCTTGCTGACGCTTGCAATAGCACTCTTGGGTGTTGCCATGATTTTCATTAGCCACCTTCACGAGTTGCTTGGACCGCTGTGGACCGGATACCCGGCGATAGCGTTTGGGTACATCTTTCTTGGGGTCCCGGCGATTCACCGTCACCGCTCAGGAAAAGCCGGTCAAGGCCGCTCTCATTAGCGCTATCGACTGGCCAAGAGGCAAACCCGCCGTCGCCCTGAGCGCCACCAACAGCCTGCTCTACCGGGCAAGGACCATCACCGCAGGCTGGCCAAGCCAATCCTGCTGGTAAGGATAGTTCGCCAGGGGGGCTGTTCGGCCGCGACAAAGCGGCCCTCGGAGCCGTCGAGGCGTTCAGTTTCGTCGTTCGGTGGGTTACATGCGCCGGATTCGGAACATTTTCACCTGCCTGTTCGTGATCCGTGCTATCAAACCAGGAGTCCTCTCGTTCCCGGCAAGAAGTGAATAGGTTCGTCCGGGCCGGTCAGTAAGTCCTGGACGGGGACTTCAGGCGCTCGACGAACCGACACGGGTTGTGGCGGACGACGGTGACCGCGACATCCACCTCCCTATGCTCGGCCGCCAGGCATCCGGCTTCAGGGGCACTGGAAGAGGCCGACGACGGAGAGCTCACCTTCACCTACGACCTCCCCGAACGCCTAGCAACAGTCGAGCCCGGGTTCGGCCAGCGCATGAGGCGCGAGCTCGACGCCTGCATTGCCGCCGCCGCGATCGAAAGCCGCGAACCCGCGGTCGTCGATGAAATGATCGAGTGGCTGCTACTCCTAAGGTGCCCGTCTTCTGAGCACAATGAGCCAAGTAATGGACCCGGCAACCACCAGGATGCTCCCCAGCCAGAGGGCCTCCTGCAGTGGTGGGGTGGCCTCTGTCAGATTGGCAGCGTCAATCTCAAATGTCCGCACTGTCCACATCACGGATACGACGGAAAAGACTACGAGACCAAGCGCACCAATGATGATGGGGGCTGTTCGGTTACTCATTTCGTCCTTACTTTACGTACTACCAATTGCACCGGTACCTGATGAAGTCGACCGGGTTGGTCACAACTCGGCGCCAACCCTCCAGATCCCAAGTATTGTTGGGTGGCGGCTCGAAAAAGATCATGAACTTTCCTAAGGCATGGCAGACCCACTGCTGATGGAGGGTAGCCTGATTCACCCGGTTACGGGTCTTGGTCTTCAGCTCGTCCCAGCCTGGGCCAGCGGCGACAGCCTCGTTCACGAAGCCCATCATAGGGGTTACGTGAACCTTGATGTTGTTTCCGTCCCAGCTAAATCTGTCAATCAAGTCGATTCCTAGCCATGGATCCGCCACGACTGGGTACGCGTACGACTGGGACGTGTGGTCTACAACTTGGGTGAGAGTGGGACCATTTAGCTCGTAATGAGTGGCCACGACCTTGCCATTGGAATCCTTTGCCCAAGCGGGGCAATTACGCCCGAGAAAGCGCCCTTGGCATCAAAGATTTCGAGGGAACCTCGGCTGTTTAGGGTTGCGGTACCGCCTAGAGGAACCGCAAGGTTGTAGTTGAAACGGGTCGGAGAGGAGTTACTGGAAAGGACAGTCACTGCGGCAACGCTCCTTCCTTCCTTAGGCACCAGCACGGAACTCGTTCCGTTCTCATTATCAAAAACGACTGTCCCGTTCGACTGTTTCTTGCCCTCAACGGCCTTTTCATTGAAGGGAAGCCCCAACCTAATCACGGTCCCACTTGAACTCTGGACTACCACGGGATCGCCGGAATTCGTGGGAAGCTCGTTCGATGCGTTCCCGGCTCGGGCCCTGGCGTGCGAGGTGGTCAAATCTGCAGATCCTCGCACGTTGGCCGACGGAATGAATCCCGGTGCCGAATTATCGATGGCGCGGATTGCCGGACTTGTCGGTGGCGCGCTCTCGGCCGCCACGCCGGGTGAAATGGTTGACAGAGAAAGTATTGCAGCGACTGAGACCGAAAAAACTAAGGATACTGAACTAATTTTCACGTTTCCTCCAGATTTTGTTGTTCGGCGGGAATGTCCGGTTCGCGCCCCTTCAGGTGCGAGCTTGCTGTAGCAATCACTTCATTCCAGCAATTGGGTGGCACAAGGGCCGCCCAGTTCGCCGTAAAAAGGCTATGGCTGGATTTGCCATCTAAGTGGTGAAACAGCGAAAAATACGTGCAAAAACGGCCAATCTAGGTGTAATAAAGACGCCATCTACGTGTCACAAAAGGAGCGTCTACGTGTTCAAGACCGAAACACGTAGACGGCTGCCCATCCCGCTGCAGCTAGCATCGTCACCGCTCGAATGGCACGTTTCTGTCGCTGCCGATCGAAAGCTACGCCCGCACCCCGCAGGTATCGTCGTTGTTGAATATTCGCGCTGTTGGGGTCCATCTTTCGTGTGTTTGGGGGCCAGTGGGCAGAGCGCGCAGTAGCGGCCTTGGGTGCCGGTAGTGGCGTGCCTGGGGGCCACCAAGTTTAGGCTCCTTCCGTCGTGTGTATAGGGCGCACGGCGGAAGGAGTAATCATCAATGGCACGGAAGATCAGAGCGAAGCTCGTGTTGCAGTTGCGTGCCGAAGGCCTGTCAGGCCGGGCGATCGCGGCATCGCAGGGAATGTCGCGGAAGAGCATCACGGCGGTGCTGGAGGCTGCCGATGCGGCCGGTGTGGTTTGGGACGATATCGCCGACAGCTCGGATCGCGAGGTGTATGTCCGATTGTTCGCGGGGCGCGGTGAGCATCAAAGCGTGTTCGCGCAGCCGGACTGGGACCAGGTCCACCGGGAGATGGCCCGGGTCGGGGTGACGCTGAAGCTGCTGCATGGCGAGTACGTCGATTCATGCTCGGCTGCCGGTGAGCCGATGGTGGGCTATGACCGGTTCTGCAGGACCTACCAGCGGCATGTGTTGGTAACGGGGGCGGCATCCCCGGTCGGGCAGCAACGGCAGCCGGTCACTCGATGAGGCATCGCTGGCGCGGGCCCGACGCCTGGTAGGCCTAAGGCTACGTCACCAACATCCCTATCGGCGTGATGCCCGCCGGCGAGGTGATCGCCAGCTACCACGACCTCTGGCATGTAGAGCAGTCCTTCCGGATGTCCAAGACCGACCTACGGGCCCGGCCCATGTTCCACCGCACCAAGGACGCGATCGAAGCCCACCTGACCATCGTGTTCACCGCGCTGGCACTCAGCCGCGAAGCACAGAACCGGACCGGGCTCGCGATCCGCAACCTGATCCGCCAACTACGGCCGTTTCGTTCAGCCACCATCGCGATCAACGGCACCGAACAGACATTCCCGCCCGCCATCCCCGCCGACAAACAAGCAGTCCTCAACGCAATCCGGAACCCGCGGGCCAGGCACTAAACGGAATGACCGAAGTCAGGTCTGACGAAGAACGATACCCCCGTGTTACGAGAACGGGCGGCCCTGTCCGAGCAACGTTCGAGGTCGGGCGTATTTGTTAGGCGCTGAGAAATGACTGGTAAGCGTGCTCGAGCAGATTCCGACTGGGATACTCCCGCCTGTTGGCTGGAAGTTCCATCAGACGTTGACCATGCCGGGCTTGGATGCCATACGTCAGCATCGGGCCGTCAACTTCCGCCAGAATGTCGTCACGGACTTCCACGACAAGATCGGGCCGAATGCCAAGAATATGGGCATCAAAAGCAGCATGGTGAATTTTGCAGAGCGCCATTCCGTTCACGATCGAGGCAATTCCCTGCTCTGCAGCATCAGGAACAATATGGGCAGCATCAAGCAATTCTTTGTGCGCGAGCGCGCACACGGCGCACTTGCTCCTGTAGGCGCGCAGGACCGTTGACCGGAATACAGGCTGGTGCAGCCGTCGTTTAGTTTCCACCATAAGATATTGTCGGAGGTGTTCTTCGATCGGACTTTCCCGGTTGACGATTCCTCGTCCGACGTTTGGATCTATGACAAATTGTTTCTGGTCCGGCTCTTCCCAGAGTAAGTAGACCGGGAAAACAGGCTGAAATACTGCAGGACCCATCCCAACACCAAAGAACCAGATGAGAGGCACTTGCTGCTCCATTGCAGATCGAAGCGCCCGATTGTCTGGGTGATCCGGGTCGTCACCACGCCAGGCGTAACGAAGGAGTCCGTCACTGCCCACCTCATCGTTGTATGGCCGTTCCCTACCAGGGGCCCTGTAAACGGTTTGGATCGACAAAGCCGCCGAGAGATCCTTAGGTTTCCAAATCCCAGTTTGGGTTGCCTGAAGCCTTCTTTTCTCCCCGCCGAGAGTGAAGTCCTGTATATCTTCCCTTGTGAGCCATTCCTCGCCGTCGTTGGTTCGAACGGTCAGCCATGCCATCGCTTCGCGCCGCAACCTTGAGTCGAAACTCTCTACCCCGTATTCTGCGACTTCGACCATTCGTCCAGGATAGTCTGAGAACTAACCACTACGAGGATGCTTCCGGCTCGTTCAACCCACTGACGGCTCACGACCGAGCCCGCAGGCAGTAAAGGGCGGTTGTTGCTGCCTCGCCCAGTCACAACCGCGCTGCCCGCTCAGGCCCTTACCGAGCCACTGATTCCATACCCAGCACCAGGTTCACCGGAGCCTCTCCGGCCAGCAGCAAAGAAATCTGCTTGTGGATCAGCCGGACCATCCGGGGGAACATCGCCGAGCTTGCCCCGCCCACGTGGGGCGTGATCAGCACACCAGGGACCGTCCAAAAAGGATGGTCGGCCGCCAACGGCTCCGGGTCGGTCACATCCAAGGCAGCACGTAACCGTCCCGAAGACGTTTCCCGCAGCAACGATTCCGTATCCACCACGGGACCCCGAGCCACGTTCACCAACAACGCCCCGTCCGGCATGGCCGCGAGGAACCGAGCATCCACCAGCCCACGAGTTTGCTCGGACAGCGGTACGCTGACCACCACGATCTCGTTCAGCGGCAATTGTTCGTACAGTGAGTCGATGCCGTAGATCCGGCCATGTTCATCGTCCCGTTCGCGGCTTGCCATCCGCATCACCAGCGTTTCGAACGGCAGCAGCCTGGCTTCAATGGCCTTGCCCACTCCCCCGTAGCCAACCAGGAGAACGCGGCGATCGGCCAGGCTGGGACGCTGACCGTTGGCCCATGTTCCGGACGCTTGATTCCGAACAAACTCCGGAATCCCACGCTGGCTGGCGATCATCATTCCCAAGGCGAGTTCCGCCGTCGACGTCTCATGGACTCCTGCCGCGTTCGCGAAAGCGCAACCCGACGGCAAGACGTCAGCGACGCCGTCGTACCCTATCGACTGGCTCTGCACCAACCGGACCGTCACGCCATCCAGCGCCGTGAGCGCGTCTGGCCTGCCCATGTAGGGCGGCACCAGCAGGTCGAAACTGTCAGCCGGCGCTGGGCCTGTCAGGTCCCACACCACGAACTCGACGTCGGCGGAAGGTTCCATGGCGTCCAGGAGTTTCTGATCGGGCAGGCACACCCGCAGCCGGGCCGTCACCGCGCCACCATCAGATTGACGTTCGCAGCACGCAGCGCGGTTTCGTTCATTTCCCTGTTCATGTTCCCTTTGCCGATCGATTTGGCCGGACGGTATGTCGTCTTCCAACATCAATTTACTTTCCGCCGCGGTCCGCGGCCCGTTCCGATCCGTGGAAGCGGAGATGAGTGGATGGTGGATATGGGGAAATCTGGAAACGGGGCCGTCTGGATCAGCATCGCGTTCGCGCTACTGTGCCTGACGGCGGTGTCCACGTTGTTGCCTTCTGGTTCGGGTTCGACTTTGATCCAGACGACAGGCCCGGATCGTACTACCGGGCCGAGATCCCCAAACGCCAGTGGGTGATGGCAGTGTCTGTCGCTATTCCGGCAATGGCTGCTGTGGCGTCTGTGCGCTCCATTCGTACCCTGCCACGAGAGGTTTTTTGGATCACAGCCGCGTCGGTTTTCTTGCTCATCGCGCTTGCCGCCGTCGTGTTTTGTTGGATGATCGGGATTGAGTCCATCGAATCAGCCAAGTACTTCGCTGAACGCTTCGGCGGTTAGGACGCTTCGCCCGGGGGCCCATGTCTGGGACAACGGGCGGGAACCCGGCCTATAGTGTGGCATGACCGGGAAGGAACCATGGATCAAGCGTCTGCTGGCGATCGGCCTCGTAGTTTCGGGCTCGATCGTCCTGCTTATGTTCGATGGCGCAAAGCCCAGCTCGATTCCCATATTCGGTATCACTTTTGTGGCCACTTGGATCGTTTCGCTAGTGGTAGCCCGTGTAGTCAACCGACTCAGGTTCAAGCTATGGCGACGGCGCGGGTGGACGGAATTCTGGATTCGTTCGCCAGAACCGTTGCCCGGCAGCCTGGCCAACTGCTGGGTGCGGGGCCTGATCTCCATCCGCGCACCGCTTGTTGACTTCGTGACAGATGAGTCTCGGGAAGGATCCTGGGTGAATCCTGCTACTTTCCTCGTGAATGGCCGAATCCCCGCGAACCGCAGGCACCTGGAGCTGTGGGATTTCGCGGCAGTTAACTTCGGTCCTGGTTTCCGAGTGGTTTCACTCCAGACCACACGCGGGGCCCTCGATGTGGCCGGGTACCCCGAAGCCCTCGACCAGCTCGAAGCAGAACTGTTCGGCCATTAGACCGTCGATAGCACGTGTGTTCGCCTCGAAACTGGTCAAGCACCCAGCCACCACCGCTGAGAGCGAACCTGTCTGGCAACACCCTCGTGGACTAAAAAGCACCTAATGACCAACTGAACAGTCTGGGGTCACTGCACCCGAGACCCCGCATGGCGCTCAAAACGGATACGGCTGCTTCTTCTGGCCCCTTCTGGAGCTGGGACCAATTGGGGTTTCCGCTATCGGGCGCCGACCATCCGTTTCTGAGGAGGTACGGAGTATCAATGGGCCAGACGTCGGCCGGCAGGAAGCGATCCGACACAACCTCGCATTGAAAATTGAGGCCGTTGAGCGCAAATTGTCCGTAGGCGGAGTAATCATGACGGCCAATATCGTAGGTAACGAGAAGATAGTCGCGACCGGTCATGGTCTCGAGGTCTCGAGGTCTCGCGCCATTGCCATCGTCACCGCGGCCCATTCCTTTTCAATTCCTTTCTTAGCCCGGGGTTTTCATGGCAGGTCTGCCGGGGGGGTGTGTTAAACCGGTGAAAGGGTGCTCCGACAAGGGAAAATAGTGGTATTCGACGCCATATTTTCCTGATCGTGAGGAGCACCCTTTCG